>JAJFIE010000076.1 GCA_021775275.1 Rhodospirillales bacterium
CATTTGCCGGAAGACGGATCCGTCCAGACCACCGACGTGACATCCGCGTACGCGGTGATTAATCTTTGTGGTCCCCACGCGCGTGACGTTCTGGCAAAGGTCACTGAAGAGCCTGTCGGTAATGACAGCCTTCCGTTCGCCAGGTCTGCTCACCTGACCGTTGGTGCGGCGCCGGTCCTGGCAATGCGGACTGCGTTCACGGGTGAGTTGAGTTTTGAGCTGCATATCCCGACGGAGTACGCGATCCATGTTTATCTGATCTTGCGCGAGGCGGGGGAGGAATTCGGCATCACCGATGTGGGATACCGCGCTATCAACAGTCTTCGCATGGAAAAAGGTCTGGTTGCATGGGCGGCTGATGTCACACCCGATTACACGCCCTACCACGCGCGTATGGAACGCCTGATTTCCTGGAAAAAAGACAATTTCATCGGGCGTGAGGCGTTGGCGGCCATCCGTGATAGTGGACCGGATCAGTATCTCTGCACGTTCGAGCTTCAGGAAAAGGCGCCCGTCAACGGGGGCGAGGCGATCCTGCGGGATGGTAAGGTTCTGGGGGTAACATGTAGTGCTGATTTTGGCCATACGGTCGGCAACCCCATTGTCATGGGGTATGTGGCCGCATCTAACTCACACCATACCAACTACCAGATTGAAGTTTACGGTGAGTCCATCGATGCCATTCGCCGGGACGGCGCAATCTATGACCCCTCTGGTGTACGTTTTCGGGCGTGAAGTGAAGTTATTGCTCGGGCTTCAGACGATAATAACATCGACGTTCGCTGCATCCAGTTTTTCGGCAATGGGCGGCGGCGGCGTCCTTGTCGTAATCAGTATATCTACAGTGTCGAAGCTACAAACCTTGACCAATGCCCGGCGTTCAAATTTGGAATGGTCGGCGACAACGATAACCTGACCGGCCTGCCGTATGACCGTGCGGGAGTAATCGGCCTCCCACAATTCGTTATCCATGAAACCGTTGTCCACTGATATGGCGGAAATGGACAGAAATGCCTTATCAACCTGGAATTGCGCCGTAAAATCCGTTGCCGTCTCGCCAAATGCAGCGCCGTCATCAGCCCGAAGTTCACCTCCCGCCATATATACCCGGTTACCATTCTGTGTCGCCAACGAGCGGGCGACCTCGATGGAGTTCGTGATAGCGAACAGATTGCGATGCGACACCAGAGAGTGAGCCACATAGGTTGTTGTGCTGCCTGTGTCCAGCATCAGTGAGTCGCCATGGTTGACCATTTCCGCCGCGCGGGCGGCTATTCGTAGTTTTTCATCCCGATTTACCTGTAGTCGGAGCTGAAAAGGATCTTCGCGGAGATGGTCGGGCGCAACAATGGCGCCATGAACTTTTAAGACCAAACCTTCTTCCACCAACGAACGGACATCGCGTCGGATGGTTTCATCGGAAACACTCAGATCATCCGCTAGCTTGCCCACCGTGCAGGTGCCGAACAACCGAACAGATTTGAGAATCTCAGATTGGCGTTTCGTTGGATGAATCATTCCGGGAAGTTCCTCAAATACCGTTCAATTATCATGAAGGTTGTGAGCATTGCATCAGATAATCCACTAAAATCCACAAAATTGCCCGTCAATTCAACATGAAAATGGTCCATAATTGGTTTTTTGTTGACTCTGATATTTATCCGACGGCATTATTTTGGAAGTGGGGGAGCAGTGTTCACGGGAGGCGAAGCCTTTTCCGGTGCTCCCACATATAAACAGGGAGATAATGAAATGAATCGCTTACTTCGCTCTGTTGTCGGATTGGTTGCCACCGTTGGTCTTTTCGGTGCGATCAGCTCGTCAGCAATCGCTGCTGTTGAGTCCAAGGACCCAATCAAGATCACTTTGCACGACTGGACCGGTCAGTATCTGTCAGCCAACATCATGGCCGAGATCCTTAAGGAAGCTGGATACAACGTGGAACTGGTGCAGGCAGATTATCTGGCCCAGTTTGCCGGACTGGAATCAGGCGACCTGCATATCGCCCCTGAACTTTGGGAGACGACCGCCACGGTTGCCATGAACGCATCTTTTGCAACGGGCAAAACCGTTGACCTGGGATCATCCGGCATGTCCGCCAAGGAAGAATGGTGGTATCCCGCGTATATGAAAGAACGCTGCCCGGGCCTGCCGGACTGGAAGGCGCTCAATGCCTGTGCTGAAGCTTTCTCGATTCCGGAAACCGCGCCCAAGGGGCGCTATCTTGGCGGCCCCGTCACCTGGGGTGGCTTTGATGACGAGCGGGTAGAGGCGCTGGGTCTCGATTTTGAAGTTGTTCACGCCGGAACAGATGCGGCGTTGTTCGCCGAACTGGAATCCGCCTATCAGCGTAAAGCGCCGATTATGCTGTGGATTTACTCCCCGCATTGGGCTCCAGCCAAGTTTGAAGGCGAATTTGTCGAATTCCCTCCTTATACGGATGATTGTTACAATGACCCTTCATGGGGCATGAACAAAGACATGGCCTATGATTGTGGCAAGCCGTTTGGCGTCATCAAAAAAGTTGGCTGGAAAGACGGCGAAAAGAAATGGCCTGGCGCTTATAAAGCTATTCGGGCATTAAAAATGACCGATGCGGAAATGAATGCCATGGTTGCTGCTGTTGATTTGCAAGGCCGCACTGTTGATGATGTTGTTGCCGAGTGGATGAAAGACAACAAGGCGCGCTGGTCCGAGTGGATCAAGTAAAAGCGTAAAAGCGAAGTTGGAGGGTAGCCGGATAAGCGGCTACCCTTCATTTTCGCGCCCATTCTCGCTACCCTGTGGTTTCAAACCCATTGATCGAAGAGTCAACGATGGCCTCGATACAGGATATTTGCGACCATGAATAACCGGTGAGCGGTATGGATCAAGCAGTTAAACTCTCATGTCGACATGTCTGGAAAGTTTTTGGCGACAATGCCGAAAATTTATTTTCAGAGGGCGCAACGCCGAGCCAACAGGAATTGGCCGCCGGCGGTTACATCGGCGCCGTCAGGGATGCCTCTCTGGATGTTCACGAGGGCGAAATTTTTATCATTATGGGGTTGTCCGGTTCGGGGAAATCCACCCTGGTTCGGTGCCTGACTCGATTGATCGATCCTACAGCGGGTGAGATACTGTTTGACGCACAGGATCTGATGAAGGTGAGCGTTGCCGAACTCATCGATATGCGCCGTCACAAGATGGGAATGGTCTTTCAGCATTTTGCCTTGCTGCCCCATCGCACGGTCATTGGCAATGTCGCGTTTCCATTGGAAGTGCAGGGTGTCGACCGCAAGACACGAGAAGACCGCGCCTCGCAGGTTATTGATCTTGTGGGATTGAATGGGCGGGAATCATACTACCCTCGCGAGTTGTCGGGTGGGCAACAGCAACGGGTCGGAATTGCACGATCATTGGCGGTGGAACCCGACGTCTGGTTTCTCGACGAGCCATTTTCGGCTCTTGACCCATTGATCCGTCGCGAAATGCAGGATGAGTTTCTGCGCCTGCAAAGCGTTCTCCACAAAACCATCGTTTTTATCACCCACGATTTTGATGAAGCCGTTCGACTCGCGGACCGCATTGCGATCATGAAGGACGGTGAGATAATCCAGATTGGAACTCCGGAGGAACTGGTGCTGGCTCCCGCAACGGATTACGTGCGCGAATTCACCCGCGGCATTCCTCGCGCTAAGGTCTTGAGCGCACATGCCATGATGTCGCCCAACTGCCAGGGTTCATATCCCGAGACGACTATCGCAACTGCGCGCATAGAAACGTTGATCACGCGCGCTGCGGATATGGAAAAAGGTGCTGCCTTCGCAGTGACGGATGAAACGGGTGCGATCATTGGCGAACTCGGCCGTGAAGTCGTCATTAACCTCTTGTCGGACACGCCGGAGGAAGAATGACGGCGTTATCCGCTATTACCGGTCGCGACGATGCGCGTATCAGCCCCTGGCTTTTGGCGTGGGTAACGGTGTTGGCGGCGACAGTTGCGTTATTTTTTCTGAAGGATCAGATGCCGTGGGCGTTCAAGTACCCCCGCTCTATGATCATTCCGCTTCGCGGCGTGCTCAATGATTCCATGAAATGGTTGATGGATAGTGCGGATCTGGGGTTGTTCACCTTTAAGGAACTGACACGATTTTTGTCTTGGGTAATTGAGCAACCATACAATCTTGTAAAAAGTTTGTTGTCAGTCGGCTTTTTGGAAGGGCAGGGAAGTTACGCCGTTGAAGTGTTCCCACGCATGTCCTGGGTCGCCATCATTATCGCTGTTATCCTGTTAGGGCGTTACGCCAAAGACTGGAAACTTGGTGCTCTGGCGGGAATTTGCTTCCTCTATCTTGCACTGTTCGATCAATGGGACAGCGCCATGGTGACCTTGTCATCTATCGTGATCGCCGTGCCGTTCGGTGTCGCGGGAGGATTGCTGCTTGGCATCGCCGGATACCGGTATCGATGGTTCAATCAGGCATTGGTGCCTGTGCTTGATCTGATGCAAACCGTCCCGGTTTTCGCTTATCTGGTTCCCATATTGATCATGTTCGGGTTCAGTCCTGTCTCCGCCATGATCGCGACCATTATTTACGCCATGCCGCCGATGGTGCGTGTCACCATGTTGGCGTTGGAGCAGGTTCCTGAAGAAGTCGTCGAAGCTGGGCGCATGGCGGGTTGCAGCGAAAACCAGATGTTATGGAAGGTGCAGATTCCTTCAGTCATGCACACGCTGATGATTGGCGTTAATCAGGTCGTGATGCTGTCCCTCAATATGGTGATTATTGCCTCGATGATTGGTGCAGGCGGGCTTGGTTTTGATGTGTTGAGCGCCCTGAAACGCCTACAGATCGGGCAAGGGATCGAGGCCGGACTTGCCATCACCCTGCTGGCTATTGCCATGGATCGTGTGTCGCAGGCTCTGGCCCGCCGTCCGCCACCCGTGCATGGTGAAACGGTAGGAAAATGGTATCAACGTCACCCTTATATACTTATGGCGCTTGGCGCCGTTGCGGTGACATGGTTTTTGGGCATGTTCACACCTGCCATGGACGCCGTCCCCGATGCCCTGAAAATCACCACGGGATCATTTTGGGGCGATGTGGTGAAATGGATCAATATCAACTACTTCGACCAACTGGATGCGGTCAAAAACTTTCTGTTGCTCAATTTGATGATCCCGTTCAAGCGGTTTTTGCTGACGCTACCGTGGGTGGGCGTTGTTGCAATGGTTGCCCTGGCGGGATATCAACTGGGTGGGTGGCGTTTGTCGTTGCTGACGGGCCTGTTGACGGTGTTTCTGGCCGTTGTGGGGCTATGGCCCAAAGCCATGGTGACGGTTTATCTTTGTGGCATCTCGGTCATGCTGGTTTGTCTGATCGGCATACCCATTGGCGTGGCCTCGGCCCGCAATGAGCGCCTGCACCGCATTGTCGGCGTTGTTATTGATACCTTACAGACTCTGCCCAGTTTTGTTTACCTGATGCCCGTGGTGATGTTGTTCCGCGTTGGCGATTTCGCGGCCATGTTGGCGGTTGTCGCTTATGCCATTGTCCCCGCCATTCGTTATACGGATCACGGTATTCGAAACGTTCCACCGCATCTTGTTGAGGCAGCGACCCAAGCCGGCTGCACCCGGCGACAGTTATTGTGGAAAGTACAAATGCCCATTGCTTTGCCGGAAATTATGTTGGGTATCAATCAGACCATTATGATGGCATTGGCCATGCTGGTGATTACGGCACTGGTCGGCACCCGGGAGTTAGGCCAGGAAGTTTACATGGCGCTGGCCAGGGCAGAGACGGGTCGCGGACTGGTGGCGGGGGTCAGTGTTGCTTTTATCGCCATTATCGCCGACCGCCTCATAGGCGCTTGGGCACGGCAGAGAAAACAGGAACTTGGACTGGACTAGGGTTACGGCATGTCTATGGATGTGGAGAAAGAAAAAAAAAGGGTGCGCGCTTTACCTTGCTGGACAGGTGACGTGGATATCGAGCCTTTAAGCGGTGGATTGAGCAATCTTAATTTTCTCGTTCGTGATGGGGAAAATCGCTGCGTGGTGCGTATGGTTGGCGATGACGAGCCTATGCACAGCGTTATGCGATTCAACGAAATCGCTGGATTGAAGGCGGCCCATGCCATCGGCCTGACTCCGGGCATCGTTTATAACGAGCCGGGTATTCTCGTCATCGATTTTATCGACGGAAAAACCTATGGCGCTAAAGATATCTGTAACATTGATAATCTGATGCGGGTGGTCCCCATCGTCCGCAAGCTGCATGAGCAGGCAAAGCATCATATTATCGGACCGTGCCTCGGGTTTTGGGTGTTTCGCGTCCATCGCAGTTACGCCCATGTACTGCGACAGGGCAATAGCCGGATGATGCCAAAGCTTGATCACTACATGGCCATCAATGACGAGCTTGAATCCGCCGTTGGTGCGGTCGAGGTCACATTCTGTCACAGCGACCTGCTGCCCGCGAACTTCATTGATACGGGGGACAAAATCTGGCTGATCGACTGGGAACATTCCGGCTATGGCGCGCGACTGTTCGATCTCGCCAATATCGCTTCCAATGCACAACTCCCGGAAGATGCCGAACGGCAGATGCTGGAGGCCTACTATGGAGAGTCTGCTGATGACCATCGCTGGCGGCGTTACAAGGCGTTTCGCGCCGGGTCCCACCTGCGCGAAGCCATGTGGAGCATGGTCTCGGAAATCCATCTCGATCTCGATGTCGATTATGTAGCGTACACACAGGAAAACCTCGATGCCTTCGAGGTCGCATATGAGGAATTCAAGAAACTATGAGCGAGACCAACCCGCTCCCGACCCAGGCCCGCGTTGTTATTATTGGCGGCGGGATTATCGGGTGCTCTACCGCCTATCATCTGGGGAAATTGGGATGGAGCGATGTGGTTCTGCTGGAACGGGCAAAATTGACCAGCGGGTCTACCTTCCATGCGGCGGGGCTTGTCGGCCAGCTTCGGTCTAATGCCAACGTGACGCAACTGCTGAAATACAGCGTGGAGCTATACGATAAACTGGAAGAAGAAACCGGTCTTGCCACAGGTTGGAAGATGAGCGGTTGCCTGCGGCTGGCTACCAATGATCAACGCATGATCGACTACGAGCGTCAGGCTACCATGGCGCGGAGCTTCGGTCTGGAGATGGACATTCTCAGCCCAGAGGAATGTCTGAATTTGTGGCCCATAATGGATGGCGCCGATCTGGCGGGGGGATGTTTTATGCCGACCGATGGTCAGGCAAATCCATCCGATATTACCCAGGCACTGGCGAGAGGGGCTCGTACGGCAGGGGTTCGCATCATCGAAGATTGCGGCGTCACGGCGATTCACGTGAAGAACGGTCGGGTTAGTGGTGTCTCCACCACCGAAGGTGAAATCGCCTGCGAGATTGTCGTGAATTGTGGCGGCCAGTGGGCGCGCGAAGTAGGGCATCTGGCAGGCGTCAATGTGCCCCTGATATCCGTGCAGCACCAATACATGGTGACGGAGCCTATCGAAGGCTTGCCACGTGACATGCCGACCATCCGCGATCCTGATCGGCGGATTTATTTCAAGGAAGAAGTCGGCGGCCTGGTCGCTGGTGTGTATGAGCCGAACCCCATCCCGTGGGCCAACGATGGTATTCCCGAAGGCTTCCATTTCTCGCTTCTGGACTCCAACTGGGATCATTTTGAACCTGCTATCGAGCAATGCATGGCCCGCGTGCCATTGCTTGAAAAGGCTGGGATCAAGGAACTGATCAATGGCCCTGAGTCCTTCACCCCCGATGGGAATTTCATTCTGGGTGAAGCGCCGGAGATAGAGAATTTTTACGTCGGCGCCGGTTTTAATGCTTTTGGTATTGCCTCCGGTGGCGGTGCAGGGCGCGCCCTTGCCGAATGGATTATGGCTGGTGAGCCATCCATGGATCTGGGGCCGGTGGATATCAGGCGTTTCGGTCCTCACCACAACGATATCGAGTGGGTCAGAAATCGTACCCTGGAGCTTTATGGCAAACACTACACGCTACCCTGGCCGTTTGAGGAACACGAGGCATGCCGTCCATTGCGAACATCGCAACTCTATGATCGCTTGCGTGATCAGGGGGCGTGTTTTGGTGAAAAGATGGGATGGGAGCGCCCCAACTGGTTTGCGCCAACCGGGATAGAGCCAAAGGATGAATATGCCTTTGGCCGTCAGAACTGGTTTGCCCATGTAAGTGAAGAGCACAAGGCTGTGCGCGAACGCGTTGGCCTGTTTGATCAATCATCCTTTGCCAAATTTGAGATGCGCGGTCCCGATGCGGAAAAGGCGCTTTCGTGGATTTGTGCAAATAACGTGGAAAAACCAGTGGGCCGGGTGACCTATACCCAGATGCTGAATATGCGGGGTGGGATTGAATGTGATCTGACAGTCGCGCGGTTTGCCGATGATCTGTTTTACATCGTTACAGGCACAGGGTTCAGGACCCATGATTACACCTGGATACGTCGTAACATTCCGGCAGATTGTG
>JAJFIE010000077.1 GCA_021775275.1 Rhodospirillales bacterium
GGGCGATGCCGCGACGGGCGGGGATTTCAATGAGATTGGTCATGAATGTTCACTCCTGAAACGCGGGGCAAGGGGATGGATGGGGTGGCCTTGCCCCGCCTGCCACAGATCACACAGTAAATATTGTTGCGTAATACCAATTGTTGGGCGCGCCTTGGCCGACCCATCCATCCCCAAGGCGCGCGTGTCTGAAGTTGGCATTTACCTGCCAATCCGCGCCCTCCCGGAGGCCGCCGGGAATGACAGTGTGGCTTCGGTGAAATTGTTGACGAAGGCATGGAAGGCGTCGGCGTCCATGGGTTCGGCGAAGGCGAAGCCCTGTATCTCTTCAACGGGCAGCGTCTGGATGAAGTCCACCTGATCGGACGTTTCCGCCCCCACCGCCGTGACGCTGATGTTAAGGCCCTGGGCCAGCGCCGCCGCAGCGCGCACCGTGCGGCTCGCCTGGGCGTCCTTGCCTGCCTGGGCAACGAAGGTGGGGTCGATCTTGATCCGGTGGATGGGCAGGCCGGACAGATGCTCGACACTGGAATATCCCGTACCGAACCCGTCAATGGCGATTTTCACGCCCATGTCGTGCAGGGTCACCAGCGGCGCGGTGAAGACGCCCGGATCGGCCATGATCAGGCCTTCGGGGAATTCAAGCTCCAACAGATCGGCCGGCAGGCCGGACCGTTGCAGGGCATCATCCACCGCGCCGACCAGATCACCACTGCGGGCCAGCGCCGCCGAGACATTGACCGAGATGGTGATGGCCTGTGTTCCGCCGCCGCTGCCGCTATGGTCAGTCCATTCCCTGTGTTGATGGCAGGCCGTGTTCAGCACCCAGCGGCCCAACACCACACCGACGTCACAGGATTCGGCCATGGGGATAAAATCGGCGGGCAGCAACACATCGCCGTGGCGGGGCCAGCGCACCAAAGCCTCGGCCCCGGCAATGCGGCATGTCTTGAGGCTGAGGCGGGCCTGATATTGCAGCGTCAGTTCATTGTTGGACAGGGCCTGCCGCAATTCCGTGGTCAGGGAATGGCGTTTGTGGACTTCTTCGTTCAGTCGGGCGATGAAGAACCGCAGCGTGTTGGGGCCATCCCCCACCGCATGTTCCAGCGCCATGAGGGCGTTGCGGATCAACTGATCGGCGTCGCTGGCGTCGTCGGGAAACAGCGTGATGCCGACCGAGGCATCGACGCGAATGGTCTGGTTGCCGTTATGGAAAGGGGCCGACAGGGAATCGAGCAGGGCTTCCGCCAGCGCGATGGCATCCCCCGGTGCGCTGGCCGCAGTACCTCCCGCCGTGCCACCCGTGCGTTCCCGCACGATTGCAAACCGGGCGCGGCCAAACCGGATCACGCCGTCGTCCGATCCTGCCGCCGTGCGCAGCCGCGCCATGACATCGCGCATCAGATCATTGGTTGCGGTATGGTCCACGGTAGCGGCCATTTGTTCGAAGTCGTGCAATTCCAGCAGATGCAACGAGCCGCCTTCACCCGTGGAACGCCACATGGCCAGGGCATGGGCCAGGCGTTCTTCCAGAACCGCGCGCCCGTTGACGCCGGCGAACGAGCCTTGTCCGGCCCGGACCCGGCTTTCATTGGTGATTTTGCGCTGGGTCACGTCATAGCCGTAGATGTTGACGGCATCGTTGGTGGATGCCGGAACTACGTTCAGCGCATAGGTGCGCTCGCCCCAGGTCTCTTCGATTTCGCCCGATACGCCGCGTTCCAGGAATCCGGTGATGCGGTCGCTCCATGGTGGCGGCAGCTTGCCGCCGATGGCGGCGCCCCAGAGGTGCAGTAATTCGCGCGCCGGTTCGTTGGCGTAAAGAACCACGCCTTCATGGGAGACCCGTAAAATCGGCGTGCTGGCGGTTTCGGTCAGGGTGGCGAGGCGGACCAGTTTGCCTTCCACATCCTTCAGCCGCTGGATTTCGTCGCGCAGGCTCGCCGTGCGTTCCTCGACCCGTTCTTCCAGGGCCGGGCCGTCCAGCCGCGGCGGGCCGTTGCGGCGAATAACGGATTCGTGGACCTCGCGCCACTCGTCCGCAGCGGTATCGGCCACATGCGGCGTCAACCCCAGGGTCTGACGCAAGCGGGCGAAGGGGGCCAGCACCGTGGGGGTGATCAGCAGCGCGGCGCCGATGGTGATGATCAGGGTGATGATGATAGCGATGGCGATGGCGCGGGAAATGAAGGCTTCGGTTTTCAACTGTTCGGACGTTGCGTTCAGCCGGGCGTGAACCGTGTAGGGCGCGCCCGTATCGATGGCTTGCCAGACCACGTCATAGCGGTCGCCTTCGGCGCTCAGATTACCCGGCGCGCCACTCCCCAGGTTCCGGATATTGGTCGGCGCGGGCGGCTCGCCGAAGCGGCCGACCATGCGGCCGGTTTTTTCGTAAAGGATACCGCCGGAGATCGTGGTGCCGGGCAACAGCATCTCGGTAGTGGCCAGCAGCATCTTGTCCGACATGGCGTAGGGGTGGGTCAGGAAGATGGACATGAAGGCCGTCTGCGCCTGATCGTTGAGCGCCTTCAGGTTTTCATTTTTGTATTCCTGGCTTATGGCGTAAAGAAACGCGCCCTCGATCAACAACACCAGGGTAAATACCATAAACAGGGTCCGCCGGAAGACCCTGCTCTGGATCAGCATTTTCATCACGCCATTACCTGTGGACATGGCGTGCGGCGCATTGGTTTGTCATGACTGTTTTGTCATTATGAAAGCCTTCATCAGGGAATGAGTTTAGAGCATTTCACCGGCAGAACAGGAAGGCGCGGTTTTTCACCGCAATCGGTCATGGGTAATCGTTTGTTTTCCATGCATTGTGTGCGCGCGCTGCATTCGGATTTGAGGGCCGTGAGCAGGGCGTCCGGGCAATGTTGAGCGAATCGGACGAATCGCCACAGACGCAAAAGACCGCGCGCCGCTACCCCGGCGCGCGGATGGCGGTATTTTACGCAGCCCTGTTCGCCGCCATTGGCGTCAACATTCCGTTCTGGCCCATCTGGCTGTCATCGCGCGGCCTTGGCCCGGCGGAGATTGGCATGATCGTGTCGATCGGCCTCGCCATGAAAGTCATCGCCAACCCGATACTTGGGCATCTGGCCGACCGTTCGGGCCGGCGCCGATCCCTGATGGTCATGCTCAGCATCGGTGCGGCCTTCGCCTATGGCAGCTTCTGGTTCGGGCACACCTTCATGGTGCTGGCGCTTATCTCCATGTGTTTTTTCGCCTTCTGGTCGCCGCTGATCCCGCTGGGGGAGAATCTGACCATGATGCTGGTCAGGGAACACGGGCTTGATTACGGGCGGATCAGACTGTGGGGTTCGGTCGGCTTTATCGTGGCGTCCGTGGGCGCGGGACTGGTCCTCTCGGGCCGCGATCCCGATCAGGTTCCTGACCTGATCTATATGATGGTGACCGGCGCCATCGTGCTGGTCAGCCTGTCGTGCATGGCGGTTCCCCGCAGCACCCCACCACGCGCAGAGGCCCGGCGATGGACTACCTTGCAGGTCCTCGCGGATCGCCGGTTCGTGGTTTTTCTGGTGTGCGCCGCGTTGATACAGGCCAGCCACAGCGCCTATTTCGCCTTTGCCTCATTGCACTGGAAGGCGCTGGGGCATTCGGAACTGATCATCGGATTATTATGGGGGCTGGGGGTCTTTGCCGAGATCGCGCTGTTCATGTTCGCCAAACAGGCGGTGGCCCGGGTCGGCGCACTGGGCTTGCTGATGTGCGGGGCGGTGGCCGGGTTTGTTCGCTGGTCATTGATGCCGATTGATCTGCCGCTCGCCCTGTTGTTTCCGTTGCAGCTTCTGCATGCCTTCACATTCGGCGCGGCCCATCTGGGGGCCATGTATTTCATTACCGAACAGATCGAGCAGAAATTTTCGGCCACGGCGCAGGGCCTTTATTCCAGCGCCGTCATGGGCATTGCCCTGAGCGCGGCGACCCTGCTATCGGGATATCTGTTTGAAGCGCACGGCGCAGCGGTATTTCTCGCCATGGCGGCCATGAGCCTGGGCGGCTTCGTTATTTGCCTGTACATGATACGAACCAGGAGGAGGGACGTGTTGTGAGCTATACTCTGTATGGATGCGCCGAGACGGCAACGTCCGGACCGCAGGCCGTTCTGGCGGAGGTTTTACAGGAACACGCGGCCTGATCCTGACGGTTCATGGTTCACGCGTGTCTTGACATCCCTGGGTCATCGTGGCTTTTCACGCCCCTGAGATCAACTGACCCTATTTGACGCCGGAAATTGATAGTTATGCACCTTTACCGCACCCATACCTGTGGCCAGCTTCGGCTTGAACATGCTCATACGGAAGTCCGCCTGTCTGGCTGGATTCACCGCAAGCGGGATCACGGCAATCTGCTGTTCATCGATCTCAGGGATCAATACGGCTTGACCCAGTGTGTCATCGATTCGTCCAGCGCGCTGTTCGAGCAGGTCGAGAACCTGCGGCCCGAGAGTGTGATCACCGTAACGGGGAAAGTGGTGGAACGTAGCGATGATACCATCAATCCGGGGCTGCCCACGGGACAGGTCGAGATCGGTATCGACAGCCTGACCGTGGAAAGCGCCGCCGAGGTTCTGCCCATGCAGGTGGCGGGCGAAGCCGAGTTTGGCGAGGAAATTCGCCTGCGCCACCGTTTCCTAGATTTGCGCCGCGAGAAACTGCACAACAACATTATATTGCGCTCACAGGTGATTACCTCGATCCGCCGCCGCATGACCGATCAGGGATTCGTTGAGTTCCAGACCCCGATCCTGACCGCTTCATCGCCGGAAGGCGCGCGTGACTATCTGGTTCCCAGCCGCAATCACCCCGGACAGTTCTATGCGCTTCCGCAGGCTCCGCAGCAGTTCAAGCAGTTGCTGATGGTGTCGGGCTTTGACCGGTATTTCCAGATAGCCCCCTGTTTCCGCGACGAGGACGGTCGCGCCGACCGCAGCCCGGGCGAATTCTACCAACTCGACTTCGAGATGGCGTTTGTAACCCAGGAAGATGTCTTTGAAGCCATTGAGCCGGTGCTGGAAGGTGTGTTCAGTGAGTTTGGCGGCGAACGCACGGTAACGTCGGCGCCATTTCCGAGGATCGCCTATGCAGACTCCATGCGAAAGTATGGCTCCGACAAGCCCGATCTGCGAAATCCCATTGAAATGAGCGATGCCACGGATACCTTCCGGGGGTCCGGATTCAAAGTCTTTGCCGGCATGATCGAAAAGAACGACAGGGTGCGCGTCTACGCCATACCGGCCAAGGGCGGTGGCAGCCGGGCGTTCTGCGACCGCATGAACAGTTGGGCCCAGGGCGAGGGGCAACCCGGCCTCGGCTATATTTTCTTCCGCGACGGTGAGGGCGCTGGCCCCATTGCCAAGAACATCGGTCAGGACCGGGTTGAAGCTTTAAGGCTTGAACTGGGTCTGGAGGACGGCGATGCCGTCTTCTTTACCTGTGGTGTGCCGTCGGAATTCGCCGCCTTCGCCGCCGCCGCCCGCATGAAAGTGGGAACCGACCTGGAATTGTGTGAGACCGGGTGTTTCAAATTCTGCTGGATCGTTGATTTCCCCATGTACGAGCTGGATGAGGAAACCGCAAAAATCGATTTCAGCCACAATCCGTTTTCCATGCCACAGGGCGGCATGGAGGCGCTGGAAAATGATGACCCCCTGAGCATCCTGGCCTACCAGTACGACATTGTCTGCAACGGTGTGGAGCTGAGTTCCGGCGCGATCCGGAATCATCGCCCGGATATTATGATGAAAGCATTCGATATTGCCGGTTATGGGCAGGATGTGGTCGAGAAGGAATTCGGTGGATTGCTGAATGCTTTCCGTTATGGGGCCCCGCCGCACGGTGGTTCCGCGCCGGGTATTGACCGCATTGTCATGCTGCTCGCGGACGAGCCAAACATCCGCGAAGTCATCGCGTTTCCCATGAATCAGCAGGCACAGGATCTGCTCATGGGCGCACCGGGCGCCATCGACGAATCCCGCCTGAAAGAACTCAATTTGCGTGTTGTCATGCCGAAAGTCGTGAAAACAGACAATTCCACGGCACAATCTGTCGATCCGGATAATGCGCCCAAAGAGGCCTAGTTTCAGCCATAATCTGCTGATTTTGGAATGAAAACAGGTGGCGCGACGGGTATTGTGTTCACGGTTTCTTATTGTCTTTGGATCATAAGGTCAGCATAATCAGAACAACGTAGACCTTGAGGGGTGAGCCGGGGCGAGAAAAGCCACAATAAACCGGTTCCTTGAGGCCTTTGAGCGCAATTTAAAGAAACAAGCGCCAAAGAGGAGAGAAAATGTCTAGGGTCGTTGTCGTTGTCGTCGGCGGGTTGTTCCTTGGTGGATGTGCCATCCCGGCGCCGCTTCAGATTGCTTCGTGGGCGCTGGATGGTTTGTCACTGCTTGCGACACAAAAATCCGTTGCAGATCATGGTATCTCCATGGTCGCTCAACAGGACTGTGCCCTGTGGCGTGGCGTAACGGAAGGCGCTGTTTGTCGCGAGGATGATCCCATGGCGATCATCGCGGAACAGGGCGATGTGATCGAAGGCGGTGTACCGGCTGACACCGGATCGGCGCTGACTTCCGTTCAAACGACATCCAGATCATCCGGTATCGAGCTGGAGCAATCGGTTCAGTCCAGTTGGGTTATTGATCCGGAAGTTGCGTCTGATGTGGCGGCTCCCACCGGAATACAGGAAGCCGAGCCAGCGGATGCATCAGAGAATGTATCGGAATTATATCTGGAAGAGGCTGACGAAAATCAGGCATTGCAATGGCAGTTGATTTCCGAAGAAACCGCTTCTGTTGCACCGGATGCCGAAGGAATGAGCGCTTATAGTGCCATGCCGGGCGATTATTTCGTCGTTGGCAGCTTCGGCGTTTGGGATAATGCAAAGCGTTTTGCGGCAAAATATCCGGTGCTGGACGCCCAGGTTCTGGCCGCCAATGTTGCGGACTACAGGGTATTCCGCATCGTGGTCGGCCCTTATAACGATGGAAATCAAGCGACCTTGCGGCAGAATATTCGGGATGCCGGTGTCGAGGATATCTGGGCCGTGCGGGTTCCCGTCGACGAGATTACTTTGGCATGGCGGACTTCGGCTTCATCGACCGAACTGGCATCGATCTCAATAGCCGACTGATTCCTTGGTGGAATCAATGATGCAGGTCCTCGATCTCGACCGTTTCCCCTTAGATAGTCCAGCGAGCAGCGAACGCCGCATACTCGTGGAGCGATGTCAGCGCGATCTGGCTAAGCGCGGCATGTTCAATCTTGAAGGACTGGTGCGCCCGCGAGCTTTGGCACAGTGTCTCGATGAAGTCACGCCAGTGCGTGAAAGCAACGCCTTTACCCACAAACGCACTCACAATGTCTACTTCAGGGACGATATTGCGGATCTGCCGCCGGATCACCCGGCGCTCCGCGCGGTCGAAACCATCAACCATACGGTCTGCGCAGATCAAATCCCCGACAGTCTTGTTTGCAAAATCTACGAGTGGCCGCCTTTGGCGCGGTTTCTGGCCGACGTCATGGACAAGGCAGACCTCTACACAATGGCCGATCCGTTGGCCCGGGTGAATGTCATGGCCTACGGTCATGGCGAGGCTCTCAACTGGCATTTTGATCGTTCCGAGTTCACCACGACCCTGTTATTGCAGACCCCTGAAGACGGGGGAATGTTTGAGTACAGGAGCGGGCTTCGGTCAGACACCGACCCGAACTATGATGGCGTCGCCCGGCTGCTGTGCGGTGATGACAATGAAGTTCAGACATTGCCCGTCACAGCAGGGACGCTGAATGTGTTCAAGGGCACCAATACGGCCCACAGGGTCACCCCCGTTCAGGGCGCGCGCGAACGCATCATTGCAGTGCTGTCCTATTACGAACAACCGGGCGCCATGTTCAGCGATGTGGATCGACTGGGATTCTTCGGTCGGACTGTCTAAGGCTGGAGGCCAGGATATGTGCAGTGTGATAAAGGATCATCAATGAAACCCAGAATAAGCATGATTGCTCTGGCCGTTGACGATTTGGATAAATCCATCGCATTTTACCGGGACGGGTTGGGGTTTCCAAAAATGGATTCACCCCCGGAGGTGGCTTTCTTTAACCTCAATGGCACATGGTTAGGGTTATCCAAACGCGACTCGCTTGCAAAAGATGCGACGGTTTCGCCAGAAGGCGATGGTTATAGTGGCTTTAACCTTGCCCATAACGTGGCATCAGAGGCAGAAGTCGATGAAGTTTTCGAACAGGCTATCTCTGCCGGAGCAACCATCGTTAAACCTGTCCAAAAGGCGTCTTGGGGTGGTTATCATGGATACTTCAAAGACCCGGATGGACATTTATGGGAAATAGCCTACAACCCTTTCGCCTGGGTTGGCCCGGAAGATGAACCTGTCTGACGAGATTATTTAACTTCGTCATCTTGTTGATTGCCCGGCATCAAAAACAGAACGGTTCTAGGCGCAACGGGCGTCACGCCAGAGCGAGTCTCCCGAGATCAGTTCGTCCCAGCCGAATGCCGATGGTGTAGGGCCATGGGTGTCGAGATGGGACAGCTTTTCCCGCGCCTCCGCCAAATCAGGCGTGTGCCCCACGGGCACCCACCACATGACAAAATGATGGCTTTTCATGGTCGAGAACCATTCGGCCCGGCGCTTGTAAATCTGGCGGTGGACCGTGTTGAAGACGAAATTTTCCAGGTCCCCGGCGCTCTCCCAGACCGACATGTTGACGATCATGCGGG
>JAJFIE010000078.1 GCA_021775275.1 Rhodospirillales bacterium
TTCCTAGGCCCCTCTCGGGGCCTATTTCGTTTTTGCTAACATTCTATAGTGCCAGGGTTAACGAGTTCAGCGGGGCAACATAGATGGCGTTCCAATTGAAAACGACAGCAACACGCCAACCTGCGCAGCAACGCTCAGGAAAGCGTTCAGGGGGGCGCTCAGCGCGCCTCCTCTCCAGGCAGGATAGCCGCGCCAACCCGCCCGTCATATCTGGTTTGAGCGGGGGCACTTACACACCACTTAGCCAACGCGATATGGAACGCATCCACGAAACGGCTCTGGATGTGCTTGAAAACATCGGCGTTGCAAACGCCGTGCCTCGACTTCAGGAAGTCGCCCTGAAAAAGGGATGCCGGATCAGCGACAGCGGTCGCCTCGTGTTCCCGCGCACTCTCGTTGAGGACTGCATCGCCGGAACCCCGAAAACGGCGTTCTACCTGTCCCGCGATGGCAGCCGGGACCTGGAAATGAGCGGACGCCGCGTCCACTTCGACCCAGGCGGAGAAGCGATCAGTACGCTGGATGTAGGGGCGAATATCTATCGCCCCTCAACACTGATTGATCTGTATGACTTCGCACGCCTTACAGACAAAATGGAACACCTCGATTCATTCGGCAAGGTCGTGGTCCCTACGGAAATAACTGATCATCGTGCACACGACATCAATACGGCCTATGCCTCGCTGGCGGGCACCAACAAACATGTGGAACTGAATTTCACACACACCGGTCACATCAATGATGCGCTGGATATGCTTTACCTGATAGCAGGGAGTGAAAAAGCGTACCGGGATCACCCGTTCTGCTCTACCGGCGGCTGCCCGGTTGTCTCACCACTGACTTATGGGGAAGACAACAGTGAAGTCTGCATAGATGCCCCACGACTGGGTTCCCCGGCAAGTGTCATTATTGCGCCCCAGGCCGGCGCGACATCGCCCGCAGCACTCGCCGGAACGCTGGTCCAGGCTATGGCGGAAACGCTTGCCGGTCTGTTGCTCGTGCAATTGACCACCCCCGGACATCCGGTGCTGTTTGGTGTGTGGCCGTTTGTTTCCGATCTGCGCACCGGCGCGTTTAGCGGCGGTGGCGGTGAACAGGCGTTGCTGGCGGCGGCGGCGGCGCAGATTTCCAATTTTTATAACCTGCCATGCAGTGTCGGCGCCGGCATGACTGACTCGAAAGCCGTCGATAATCAGGCCGGGTACGAGCGCGGCATCACGACTGTACTCGCGGCGCTTGCAGGATCGAACGTAATATCCGAAGTCGGCGGCATGATGGGTAGCCTGCTCGGCTGCTCGTTTGAATCCATGGTCATCGACAACGAGATGCTGGGTATGGTGCAGCGTATCCTGCGCGGCATTGAAGTTACCGATGAAACCCTGTCCTACCATGTGATTGAGGACGTGGTGTATGGCGCGGGCCATTATCTGGGCCACCCACAGACTCTGGAATTGATGGGAAGTGAATTCCTGTACCCGACGTTGGCCGATCGAAAATCACCGGAAGAATGGGAAGAAAACGGCTCTCACGACATTCGTGACAAGGCTCGGGAACGTACACGGAGCATTCTTTCCAGCCACTACCCCACTCATATAGATCCTGCGGTCGACAAGGTACTGCGCGAACGCTTTCCTCTCCAACTACCCGTGGAGGCCATGACCGCCACATCAGGGCGCTGGTAAGACCGACCTGTTAGGCCCTGCGGTCCACGACCGACCTCGCAACATCGCCTGATAGACCACGCCATCGGGAGAACGCCTTTGCTCAGCACTGACGTGCTGGATGCCGCGAATCCGGGCCAACCGGCACACCAGCATATCCGTTTGGCATACCCGCAGGTCCCCTTGCCGCACTCGGAGAGTAACACTGTCGCCGTCGGTCACCAGAAAATGGGGAACATCCGGCATGAACCGACCCGCCAGACGAATAAC
Organism: Rhodospirillales bacterium; assembly: GCA_021775275.1. Classification (GTDB taxonomy): domain Bacteria; phylum Pseudomonadota; class Alphaproteobacteria; order Rhodospirillales; family Casp-alpha2; genus JAJFIE01. The sequence continues at coordinate 1,932 of JAJFIE010000078.1, forward strand.
CTCGCCGGCAATATCAGCATGAAGCGATTTATCGATCATCAGACGGATGTGCAGGCGAGTCCGTGGGCATAATCGTGCGCTCGCGGGATTTCGCGGCGCATCTTCGGATAAAAGGACGGATGATTCAGATGATGAAACGACAGACATGAAACGAACTCTCTTGAAAACCTGGGATAACCGGGAACGAACGCGAACGGGTGCTGGCCCGCATTTTCATTGCGGTCCGCATTCGTTTCAGTCCGGTTGGTTTCAAGTGAGTACGCATGGACAGTGTGGTAACACTGTGGGCATGAGGCGTCAACCTGTGGCCGTTATCTAGCAGCCTGCTAAGCAGCAGCAAACGGTGCGTCGATGGCACAAAACGTGGTGGGCATGAAGCCATTGAAGTCCGTTCGTACTGCCGGACCGTAGGCGCCCAACATGCCAAACTCGATCCAGTCCCCGGTTCGGATATCACCGGGCAACTCCAGCGCATAGGGCAGAACGTCCAGACTGTCACACGTTGGTCCAAAAACCTTGAACTCCTCGCGCTCACCGGACAGCTCTGCGTCGGGCCGGATGACCCGCGTGGGGAATTTCATACCAAGACGACTGCCGCCAAGCGTGCCATAGATACCATCATTCAGATACAGCATATCATCCTTGCGT
>JAJFIE010000079.1 GCA_021775275.1 Rhodospirillales bacterium
GAGGAGTGTTCGCTTCTGTTCCCATGGATAGCAATGCACCTGATGAAAATTCCCATGGGCGCTCCGGGATCAGACACAAAACATGGATAAGGCTGGGCGTGTGCCTTGCCGCCGTGTGCCTGCTCTATTCGGTATTCTGGCTGATCGTCGCCAATCGCGCTCTTGATGCACTGGCGACCTGGGCCGAAGGGCAGCGTCAGGCTGGATATGAAGTTCGATGGGATAGTGTTGAAATGTCCGGCTACCCTTTCCGGCTGATCGCGGAACTGGACCAGCCCCGGATTAATGGACCCCGGATGAACGGGCGTGCGCAATGGCAGTGGGCGGGTAATGCTGTGACTGTATCCGGGCACCCGTGGTCGTGGGCCGCGCTTAGCCTGAATGCACCCGGCCATCATACCCTCACCATGGTCGAAGATAGTGAAGCCGCAGAACGGGTAATCATCATGGATGCCGGGGCGTTGAGCGTGGACGCCCAATTCCAGAATGGTCACTGGCAAAAAATCAATGTGGCGGTTGGTGATATGAAGGTTAGCGAAGACGACCGTGTGGTTGTGGAATCGACGCGACTTTTCGGTGCGCTGACGCGGCAGAACATGGCCGATGCAGACGAGCGCACTCGGACCGGAACCCTTCGGCTTGAGGTTGATAACCTTGATTTGCGAATTCTCGACAAAAACCTGATACGGATTGCCGGGTCCGTCGTCCGGTATGGTGCACTGAATATGGAATTTTACGGGCCGCTACCGGATGATCTTGCGGCGCATTCCCTCGCTGTTTGGCGCGACGCGGGCGGCGTGGCTGAAGTGCGGCGGTTGCTGGTCAATTACGGCGCTCCGGGGTCGGATTTGGGTCTGAATCTGGGGCTGGATGCAAGCGGGACGCTGGCTCTGGACAGTCAATTGCAGCCCGTCGGCTCCTTCGTGGCGCGACTGGACGGGTTTTCCGACGCCATTGATGCCCTGCGTGTGGCGGGAATGATCAGTGACGGTAACGCCCTGACGGCCAAACTGGTGCTTGGCGCCTTGGCAAAAAGAGACGCCACCACCGGCGAAACCCGCCTTTCCCTGCCCATTACTGTGCAGGACCGCACCCTTTATGCCGGGTCTCTGGTCGTGACAAAGCTGCCAGACATTTCCTGGTAAACAGTGACAAATCCCCCGGTTTTTCTGCTATCATTTTCCCATGTCAATGGTTTCGGATTGTTCACTTGCGCGGTGGTTGTGCAGATCGTTGCGGATCGGGTTGTTTGTCTTGTGCACGGGATTTGCCTCGCTGACCGTTGAGGCTGGCGAAGCCTCCTATTCAGGACCGTATCTGACCGGACGGTTGCTCGTCGCAGCGGAAACCATGTCTGATCCATTGTTCGAGCATACGGTTATTCTGATACTGGAACATGATCCGTCCGGCGCATTCGGCGTGGTGCTCAATCGGGCCATCGCCACGGGACCGCTGGGCAGCCTGTTAACCGGGTTCGGCATGGAACTGGATGTGGTTGATGAGGCGGCAATGTCACGCGATATCGAGCTTCGCCAGGGCGGGCCGGTGGAGCCCGACAGCGCCATGGCCATCCACTCGGCGGAATTTCACGATAGTGGCAGCTACGATGTGGGTGGTGGACTGGCGTGGACGCTGGACTCCACCGTTCTCGAAGCTGCGGCGGCGGGCCGGGGACCCGACAAGTTGCTGGTTTTTTTCGGATATGCGGGATGGGCCAGTGGACAACTGGAAAAGGAAATCAGTCAGGGCGGCTGGCTTGATGGCGACGCAGATGCGGCCATTGTTTTTGGAACGCCGGTAGATGATCTCTACGCCACGGCGCTGGATGCGGCGGGGCTGTCGCTTTAAGGCCAAATAGTCAGGATCAAGTAACCAAGGCAGGGTCCAAACGCGAAAAGCGACCCTGCCAGTTGCCTGACGGAGCCGCTTTTCATCAGAATTCCTTCATTCCCCGAAGGGTCCCTGGGAAAACCGATAGTTCCGGTGACTTGGATTTACCTTGCGGCGCTTCTTTGCCTCCTGAACCAACAATAGAATATCAAACAAAATTTTCGCCAACAACCGTGATTCGATCCACAACCCTGTGGAACCCGGGGATAAATGGCGTCTGACGTGGGCGGGGTCATTGTTTTCGTGCCAAGATCATTATGGATCAATCTGAACAGGCGGACGCCATGGAGGCAAGAGGGGGGAGACGCGTCATGGGACTGACAGGTGTGGCAAGTCTGCCCATGTATGACATTCCGGAAATATCCAATAATTTGACCCACGTCATGGCGCTTTGACCATGACGTGGATATGATTGGTGCGTGGAAAACACCTGTTGGAGGACTTGCCATGTTCACCAAAATCGCTGTCGCCACGGATGGTTCGCCTCTGGCGCGGAAAGCCGTGCAAACCGCCGCTGATCTTGCTGCAAAGTGTGACTCGGAACTGACGGTGCTTCACGTGTTAATGCACGGGGAGCCACCGGAAGAGATGAAACGGATGGCCAGGGTCGAACATCTGATTGTCGATGAGCCACAATCCCAATTGGCAATTGACGATATTCCCACCCAGATGATTGCGGCGCGGGCGGATGTTGAACGGCATCGCTTCGATCACGAAATCGTCGCCGCCATGGGGCAGAAGGTTTTCGAGCAGGCAAAGTACTAGGCCCAGGAATCCGGCGCCGCGGCGGTCCGGGGAGAGGTCCTGGACGGGGAGTCCGGAGAGCAAATCGTTTCCGCCGCCAAACGCATCGGCGCCGATCTTGTCGTCCTTGGCAGCCGTGGCCTGGGTCCGGTGGAAGGCCTGTTCATGGGCAGTGTGTCGCGGAAGGTTTCGCAAGAGTCCGAGTGTGCCTGTCTGATCGTCAAGTGATGCCGGTGGCGGACAATACCCTGGCATGAAATCAGACCCATAGATGCTTCGGAAAAAGAGTGTTATCGTGTTTGTCCGGAACGAAACCATTCCTGTGACAAACAGAGGTAATTCATGATTTCCAATATTGTTCTTGCGACTGACGGCTCTGATCATGCCCAGCATGCTCTCGATGTGGGGATCGATATGGCGGCGAAATACGGCGCCAGGCTGACGCTTGTTCATGTCCTGACCCATGACCATCCGCCGGAAGAAATGAAGCGAATGGTCGAGGTCGAGCACATGGCCGATGCGGCGCCGGTTCACAATAGTGAACAAGGCGGTATTTCAATGAAGCTGGGGCGGGCGCTCCGTATTGGTTATCAGGAAGACAGGGATGGCCGGGCTATCGTTGCCCTGGGCGAGAAAATCCTGAAAGCGGCGACCAGGAAGGCCAGTGAAGCCGGTGTCAAGGATATCGAGACAGAAATCCACTCAGGCGACTACGCAAACTGCATTATCGACGTGGCCAACAAACTGGACGCCGACATGATTGTCATGGGCCGTCGGGGACTTAGCAATCTGAAAGGTTTCGTTACCGGCAGTGTGTCGCACAAGGTTTCCCAACGAGCCGGTTGCTCGGTCCTTACCGTGAAATAACGGCCTGCGTCCGGATGATGCCCGAGGGTACGCAGCCTGCCCGATCTGCCCCGTGTGCGCCCTGCGCCCCGAATGGCGCGGCGTCACCGGTGATCACGTACCGGCGCGGGGTGTGTCTGGTGTTGTTTGCCGGTGTGCTGTGGTCATCCATGGGGCTTGGCATCCGGTATATGGAAATTGCCAACGTCTGGCAGATTCTGTTTTACCGCTCGCTTGCCCTGGCCCCGTTTTTGTTTCTGGTCATTGCCTTCCGGTCCGGCGGCAAGCCGCTGCCCGTCATTCGCAAGGCCGGGCTGGCGGGCATTATTGGCGGACTGGGGCTGGTCTTCGCTTTCACCGGCGGGATCTTCGCCATCCAGACCACGTCGGTCGCCAACGCCATGTTTCTGTTCGCCACGGCGCCCTTTATGGCGGCGTTGCTCGGATGGTTTATCCTGCGCGAAAGGGTCCGCAAAGCCACCTGGATCGCCATGGCTGTCGCCGTCACGGGCATTTCGGTCATGGTCTGGGAAGGCGTGTCGCTGGGCTACATGATCGGCAATCTGGCGGCCATGGCCTCTGCGCTGGGGTTTGCGATCTTTACCATAGCACTCCGCTGGCGGAAGCTCGAAGACATGATGCCGACGGTATTTCTGGGCGGAATCTTCGCGCTGATCACGGCGGGCATTGTCTGTTATTCAGACGGATATACGCTGGATATTCCGCTTAACGACATCCTGATAGCCCTGTCGCTGGGCGTGTTTCAGGTTGGCGCCGGCCTGACCGTTTATACCATGGGATCCAGGGTCGTTCCGGCAGGGGAACTGGCGCTTCTGTCCATGACGGAGGTCGTGCTCGGGCCTGTCTGGGTGTGGATGGCGCTTGGCGAGACCGCAGAATTCTACACGTTACTAGGGGGCGCAATTCTGCTGGCCGCCATCGCCGGAAATGCGCTTTCGGGTCTCCGGCGCAAGCCGGTGCCTATCCTTTGAAGCCTTACGCCTCGTCGTCCTGATGCGCAAAGATCGATGTGTATCCTCCGGACCAGTCCGGTGGCAGGCGAAGCGTCACCGGATCGTGCCGGGCGTGGCTCGGCGGTTGGCCGCGAACGATTTCGCCGTGATGGCTGCTCGGATAGGCCGGTGCGGTATAGGGCAGGGCGTCGGCGGCGTTATAGCCCAATATAAGAACCGGGCGGCCAACGGGGCTGTCGTTGCGTTTTGATCCATGTACGGTGACGCCATGGTGGATGGTCACCGTCCCGGCGGGGCCGGTAAGCTCGCGCGCCGTATCGAGGGCGATTTTGTCATGGTCGGCGTCGTCAATGTAGCCGGTCCATTCACCGTCCGGCCCGTAGTGGTCGAACACCGGCCCGGTATGCGAGCGCGGGATGACCTGTAGCGGCCCTTGTTCGGGCGTAACGTCTTCCAGCGCCACCAGCACCTGCATGGGCGTCAGGTTGGTGTGGGGATAGAACGGGATGTCCTGATGCCATTTGACGGCCTGACCGCCGCCGGCCCATTTGTAGTTGCTGATGCATTCGCGGAAGGTCACGTCCGGTCCCACCAGATCGGCGACCACATCGGGCAGCACGCTATTGCGGGCGAAATCCCAGAACACCGGATTGAGATCATCGAGAAAGGCAACGCGCCGAAGCCGGGGCGCATCGGCGGTGTGGCCGTCCTCCAGATCAAACGTGCCGTCTGACCGGGTGAGGTTTCGTGACTGTTCGACGAGCGCCGCCATGGCGTCCTTCAGTCTGCCGATCCACTCAGGCCCGATCAGACCGGGCAGGCACAGATAGCCCTGTTCGCGGTAGAAGCCGGCCTGTTCGGCGTCGAGGACAGAATCAGTCGATGACATGGACGCCTCGCGGGAAGCTGGTCAGGCATTCGTTGCCGTTGTCGGTGACGCGGACGGTCTCGCTCATCTCCATGCCCCAGCCGTCCATCCACATCCCCAGCATGACGTGGATGGTGTTGTTGGCTTCGAGCACCGTCGCCTCTCTGGCCCGCAGGCTGATGGTGCGCTCGCCCCAGTCCGGTGGATAGCCGAGGCCGATGCCATAGCCGATACGGGATTCCTTCTCCAGCCCGTAGCGCGAGATCACGCCGCGCCATGCGGCCTCGACCTCGCCCGCCGTGACGCCCGCTTTCATCATATCCAGCACGGCCTCGAGGCCTTCTTCCACCGCCCTGGCGGTCTCGGTCAGGGCATCGGGGGGATTGCCCAGATGGACTGTGCGGGCGAGGCCCGCATTGTAGTGGCGCACGGCCGCGCCGAATTCCAGCGCACAGGTCTGTCCGGTTTTGAATTCATCCTCGGTCCACATCAGATGCGGCGCCGATGCGGTCTCGCCCGCCATGATCAGCGG
>JAJFIE010000080.1 GCA_021775275.1 Rhodospirillales bacterium
GGTCATCATCCAGCGGGCAGGCGATGTCATCCCCCAGGTCGTGCAGGTCATTGAGGAGAAACGTCCCTCTGGCGCCATTCCGTTCAAGTTCCCCAAGGCCTGTCCGGAATGCGGCAGTGTCGCCGTTCGTGAGGACGGCGAGGTTGCCTGGCGGTGCAGCGGCGGTCTGGTGTGCCGGGCGCAGATTGTCGAACGACTGCGGCACTTCGTTTCTCGCGATGCCTTTGATATCGAGGGCTTTGGCTCAAAGCACATCGAGGCTTTCTACGACGACGGACTGATCAAGACCCCGGCGGATATTTTTTCCCTGAAACGGGATGATCTGGCGGGCCGCGACGGCTGGGGCGATAAATCCGCCGACAAGCTGATCGCGGCAATCGCGGAACGCAGCACGATCCCGCTGGACCGGTTTATCTACGCCCTCGGCATTCGCCATATTGGCCAGTCCACGGCCAGACTGCTGGCCCGCCATTATGGATCACTGACCGCGTGGCGCGCGGCCATGACGGAGATTGCCCGCATGACCGGCTCGGAAGCTCGCCAGGAATTGATGGAACTGGACGGCATCGGTGATGCCGTGGCGGGCGCCTTTGCAGATTTTTTCCGCGAGCAACACAATGTGGATGTGCTGGATGCGCTCAGCGAAGTACTGGTCATTGAAGATGCCGCAGCGCCGGATACCGGCTCCTCACCGGTGGCGGGAAAGACCGTGGTGTTTACCGGTACGCTGGAAACCATGAGCCGGGGCGAGGCCAAGGTGCGGGCAGAAATGCTGGGCGCGAAGGTGGCGGGGTCGGTGTCGAAAAAGACAGACTATGTGGTGGCCGGACCCGGTGCAGGTTCCAAGGCCAGGAAAGCGCAGGAACTTGGCGTCACCATTTTGAGTGAAGAAGACTGGCAGACGCTCATTGATGGAAGTTAGAGTATAGGCTCGTGAAAATGGTACCTATGGATACTGCTGGCGCATTTCAGGAAATATCTGATTATTTATATTGTATGTGTTCTTGAAACGTTGCTGTCAAGGACAGCAGGGGTCATCATCATACGTCAACGAGAAGAAACGTATCGCTTTCCGGATCCAGCCCCAATAATGAACTGTGAAAGATGCTGAAATAGGCGCCGCGCAGACGCAACGTGTTGCGTGAAACGGCGTCTTTGACGAAAGGAAAGGTCTGCAAATTTTCCAGCGAACAGCGGACCGAATCCATTTCGAGCAATTGTTGATGGTCGCCTTCTTTCTTGCCCGGGTCAGACTGGAGCATTGCTGCGCGTGCCGGATTGAGGAGTGACATCCATCGATCAATGAACCCGGATCCATCAGATCGCCCATATATTCCATCAAGGAACGCCTTGACGCCGCCACAATGGGCATGGCCCATGACAACAATGTTTTCAACCTGGAGGCCTGTTACCGCGAATTCGAGCGCGGCGCTCGTTCCATGGTAATCCCCGCGGGGCTCGAACGGTGGCACCAGATTGGCGACATTCCGGACGACAAACAAATCGCCTGGCCCGGCATCAAATATTGCAGACGGGTCAACCCGGCTGTCACAACAACTGATGACCATGGTCTTTGGCGCCTGCCCCTGTTCAGCGAGTCTGCGGTAAAGGCGGGTCTCTTCCTTATTCCGGTTGGCGTAAAACCGCTGATAACCATCAACAAGGCCTTCAATATCGTGCATGGCTGTTTCTTCCTGTCAGATAGATGAACGTGAATTATACGCACTTTATGGGATGTTATTCACGTCACTGACAAGTGAGTTAATGACGCCATATGTTTAAAATATGGCCGATATCATTTTATGAATTTGCGACCCCTGCGGGTCTTCACTTTTGCCAACGATAGCAGTAGCCGCATCAGCACCCGTCCGGCCTACTTCACCACCATGTCATTGAATCCGCTGGGGCGGGCGTAAACCTCGTCAATCTGTTGAATGGCCGCCGGGGAGAAATCCTCATCCGGCGGCGTTTCGTGCAGGTAGAGCCCAAACCGGTCCTCGCCGCGCACCAGCAAGGCCGAGTCTTCCGCCTTTAACTGGCGGGTATCCGGTGTGATATAGCGCAGAACAAAGCCAATACGGTCAAAATCGGCCGGGTTGGGCTGGCCGCCGTGAACGGTCAGTCCCTGGTGGATGGAAAACTGTCCGGGGGACAGTTCCACATCGAGGGCGTCTTCGTCACTGAAGTCGCGGGACAGCATCTGTTGGCGCGATAACAGATCCTCTTGCGAAGCGCCGCCCTCCTTGGACCGCCATTCACTGGTCAGATCCCCGTCCCGTTGCGATCCGGGCACGGCCTTCATGCAGCCGCTTTCAACCGTGCTGGGGGTGATACAGACCCAGACGCTGACGGTCTTGTCCAGCGGATCCAGGTGCCAGAACGGCGTGTCCTGATGCCATGTCACATAGGTTCCCTTGCCCGCCGCCTTGACGAAGAAATCACTGGACCACAGCATGATGTCCGGTCCCAGGGCATGTTCAACCACGTTCAGAACCCGCGGATCGACGGCGATGTCATGGACCCAGCGCGCCAGCAGATGCGGCTTGATGAATGTTTCGCGGCCCCGGCTTGCCCTGGATTGTTCCTGAAAGGCGTCATAGCGATCCTTCAGGCCCGCCGCTTCGTCGCCGTCATAAAGGATAAAGGGAAACGCCAGTCCGGTTTCGGTAAAATTTTCTATGCGTGAAACATCCATGGCCTTGCCTCACATCAATGATGGTGGCGAAATTACTGCGTATTTTTCGTTATCAATTTGTGGTCAAACTGGGTATGTGGGAAGCGAAATAAATTTGCTGACGGGCCGGGAATAATATCAGGAGTATTTTCATGAGGAAGCTGATCGACGCGATTGAAGGGATTTTGACCGCCACCGCCATTTCCGGCGGCGGTTCGACCGAAGCGGTCAATTTCGCCCTGAAGAAGGTCAACTGGAAAACCAGACTGATCGCGCCGGAACCGTTGAGCCAACCTGTAGTGGACGCGCAACTGGATGCGGCATGCGCCATATCCGGGCAGTATGGCTCCAACCCGCATATGATTGCCGAGGCCGTTCTGGCGGTAAAAGACGAATTGCGTTGGGAAACGGTCTATGAGGATCGTGAAGACGAGCCGGACATGGCGGCTTTTTCGCGTAACTTTTCCTATACCAGTCTGATCGGACCGGACGCTCCCCTTCGTACCGACAAGATCGCAGCGGGCCTCAGCCTTCAGGGACGGGATACCTATTACCCGCCTCATGCGCATCAGGCCGTGGAAAGTTATTGGATCGTCGGCGGTGATGGTGACTGGAAGGTGGGGATTGAGCCGTGGTTTCCGGTCAGACCCGGTGATGCAATCTTCCATGAAACCGGCGCGCGCCATGCCATGCAGACCAACGCGGAACCCATGCTGGCGGTCTGGCTGTGGACCAGCCATCTGGATTCCGACCTCGTTATTGTACGCGGTTAAACTCCTGAGCGAAAATGCTGCGCTTCGCCAAGCAGCCAGTCACGGAAGGTCGTGCGGGTGCGGGACGCTGCGGGGTTGGATTGTTCCACCAGATAGAATGACTCTGTTGTCGGCGCATCCTGATCAAAGGCGCGAACCAACCGGCCACTTTTCAACATGCCATCCACCAGCGACGTCCGGGCGATGGCGAATCCTGTTCCCGTGGCGGCAAGCTCAAATGCCATGATGGAATTATCGCACTGGATACCGCTTCGCGTGTCAATGTCGGTCAGTTCGACCGATCTCACCCAGTCGGACCAGCCGTCGCGGTAACCCATCACATGGATCAGGGGATTGCCGGTCAATGCGGACCGTGTATCGTCTCGCTTGATTGTTGGTGCGCACACGGGAAACAGCCTGTCCCAGGTTAAACGGTGCGCCTGTAATCCGGGCCACTGACCATCGCCATAGCGGATTTCGAAGTCGGCGCCTTCTTCCATTTCCTGAAGCGACCAGATGGGGTTGACGATGCGAATCTGTAACCCGGCATGCGCCTTCACAAAAGAGTCCAGCCGGGGCGCCAGCCAGAGTACGGAGAAGGCAGCATTGGCGCGGACGGTGATCTGGTTGACGTCTCTGGAGCCGAAGAGTTCTTCCGTATCATCGGCAATGCGGCCCAACAGGGGCTCAATGCGCCGTTGATAGGCGCGTCCCTGATCGGTGAGCCGCAAACTGCGGGGCATACGGATGAACAGGGGCTGACCCAGATACTGCTCCAGCGACTTAATATGCTGACTGACGGCGGCCTGCGTGAGGTGCAGTTCCTCGCCCGTCGCCGTGAAACTCAGGTGCCGGGCCGCCGCTTCAAACGAGCGTAACCAGTTCAATGGGGGCAATCGGCGTGTCATGGCCAATTAACATATAAAAAAAACATAGTCATGTATCGAAAATTCGTTATTTGCACGGGCCTCCCGCTTGGGGGTATTTAGACATGCGGGTTACGGGCGCGTTGATCGCCCTGTGTGATCTGTGAGGCCCGATTAAAGGAATTCATTTGATGGCGTTAAGCGACGCACAATCCGGAACGACAACCTCCGTTCATTCCGGGGGACGTGTTTCCCGGGCGCGGATCGGTGTCATTGGTTCGATCCTGATTGTCGCCGCCCTTGGCTGGCTGGTGTTGTGGCGTCTGGTGTCCGAGCACGCCGCGCTGGAAGGCGGCTATGGCGTCCTGGGGCCGGGCATGGCTTTTCTCGATGATCTGGTGCGCCTGCTGGGCGGGGATGGCATCCCCCGGAACGGTCTCTGGGGTGACATCTGTCGGGCGCTCGTTACCGGTGGTGCAGCACAATCCGGCGCATGGCCGCTTGAGCAATTTGGCATCGCACTCGCCATGTGGGCGGTGATGGCCTTAGCCATGATGCTGCCCACGGCGATGCCGATGATCACGGCCTTCGGTGATATTCAGGGAGCCGCCCGGGCCAAGGGCCTGCCCGTGGTTCCCGGCTGGGTGTTCTCGGCAGGATATCTGATTGTCTGGGGCGCACTGGCTGTTGTCGCGGCCACCTTGCAGTGGGGGACGAGTCTGGCCATGGGTGAAGAACCGGTTTTGGCCAGCACGGCTCCGATTGTGGGTGGCGGGTTGCTGGTGCTGGCCGGGCTCTATCAATGGAGCGCACTCAAAGCTGCCTGCCTCAGCCAGTGCCGTTCACCCATGCGGTTTTTCATGGTCCATTGGCGTGATGGCCGCATGGGCGGTTTTCGCATGGGGTTGCGTCACGGTGTTTTTTGCGTCGGCTGCTGCTGGGCGCTGATGGTTTTGATGTTTGTCGGCGGCACCATGAATCTGGTGTGGATGGCGGTGCTGACCGTGGTCATGCTGCTGGAAAAGGTTTTGCCTCGGGGCGACGTCTTCGGACGTGTTCTTGGGGTTATCTTCGTGGTGTGGGGCGCCGCCCTCGCCATCAATGAATTCATTTAACAGAGGATTAAGAACACATGAGCGAAAACTGGACCATGAACGGGGAATTGATCCTCAACTGTAGCTGCACGGTGTTCTGCCCGTGCGTGGTGTCGCTGGGCGAGCATCCACCGACGGAAGGCCACTGTCAGGGCTGGGCCGGAATCCAGATTGAGGACGGGAATTTTGGCGACTCGAAACTGGACGGCCTGAATGTCGGTATTCTGCTCGATATCCCCGGCAACATGGGTCGTGGTAACTGGGCGGCGGCGCTGTACATTGATGACCGGGCCGATGATGCCGCTGCGGCGGGTCTGGAGAAAATCTTCACCGGTCAGGCGGGCGGCAATACCGGTCTGCTCCGGATTCTTGTCGGTGAATTCCTTGGCGTCAAAAAGCTGCCGATTTCCTATGCCAGGAAGGGCGATACGCGCATCTTCAATGTTGACCGGAAAATCGATGGCGTTATCGAGCCGGTCGTGGGCGGTGACGGCAAGGAGCCGGTGGTGATCAAGAATACCGGGTACTGGATCGCCCCCGATATTATCGTCAGCAAGGCCACCAAAAGCCGCGTACGTGACTTCGGGCGTGTGTGGAATTTCGACGGTCGCAGCGCGGAATTCTGCCGCATTGAGTGGTCCGGTCCATGACGCTGCCGGCCCTGGCCGTATCGCGACGCACCCGTCGCACGCCGTTTTCTCCCCGCGTCGAGGAACTCGGGGTTGCCGGTTATACGGTCTACAATCACATGCTGCTGGCGACGTCGTTTCGCGGTGTGGAGGAGGACTACCACCACCTGAAAAGCCACGTTCAGATATGGGATGTGGGCTGTGAGCGGCAGGTTGAACTGAAAGGCCCGGATGCGGCCCGTCTGGCCCAACTGATGACCGTGCGGGACCTGTCCAACACCCAGATCGGACAAGGTCTGTACGCACCGTTGGTTGACGTGGATGGCGGCATGGTCAATGACCCGGTTATCCAGAAGCTGGAGGAAGACCGCTTCTGGCTGTCGGTTGCTGATTCCGACGTCTGGCTGTGGGCGCGGGGACTGGCCTATGGTCTGGGGCTGGATGTTGAGGTCAGCGAACCCGACGTCTGGCCGCTGGCCATTCAGGGACCCAAGGCCGACGCGTTGATGGCGGCGGCATTTGGCGACGCAGTAAGCGGCATCCGGTTTTTTGGATTTCAGCCAGTCGCCTTCAAGGGCCATGATTTCATTATTGCGCGGTCAGGCTGGAGCAAACAGGGCGGGTTTGAGATTTATGTGGACCGGGCGGATCTGGCCCTCGATCTGTGGGATTTTCTGTGGGATGCGGGACGGCCTTTTAACGTTGGCCCCGGATGCCCCAACCTGATTGAGCGTATTGAAGGCGGCTTGCTGTCCTACGGCAATGATATGACGTCCGAGAACAATCCGCTTGAATGCGGCCTGGATCGTTACTGCCATGTGCACGGATCATTTGAATCCCTTGGGCGGGAAGCCGTTGCGCGCATCCATGACGAAGGCGTCAAGCGCAAGGTGCGCGGGCTCCGCATTGATGGCGGTCCGCTGAAACCCTGTGTTGAGCCATGGGTTGTCCATGATGGATCAAATGCCATCGGGCAGGTAACATCGGCGGCATGGTCACCGGATTTCGCCTGTAACGTGGCTTTTGTGATGCTGAACCACGGGTTCTGGATGCCCGGCCAATCGGTGCGGGTGGAAACCCTGGACGGGGAACGCGGGGGCATTGTATCCGAATTGCCGTTCCCCAGGCCGGAGAGTGCACAGGCGTACGCCTGAGAAGTCGGATAAGAAGTCGAGACGGAGGCAAGGACCATCATGGCGACGAATGCTTATGAAGACGGGATGGATAAAAACCCGGCCAACTATCAGGCGTTGTCGCCGTTGTCCTTTATCCGCCGTACCCGTGATGTCTATCCCGACTACTTATCAGTGATCTATGGTGCGCGGCGGTACACCTGGCGGCAGTCCTATGAGCGCTGTGTGCGTCTCGCCAGCGCCCTTGCCGCACTTGGCGTCGGCAAGGGCGATACCGTGGCGGTTATGGCCGCCAACACGCCTGAGCTGTTCGAGGCTCATTTCGGTATTCCCATGTGTGGTGGCGTGCTGAACACCATCAACACCCGGCTCGATGCGGATACCGTGGCCTATATCCTGGATCATGGTGATGCGAAGGTTTTTATCACCGACACACAGTTCTCCGTCGTGGTCAGGGAAGCCCTTGCCGCGCTGGGGAATGATGATCTGGTTGTGATCGATATTGTTGATGGCCAGATCTCCGGTGAAGGCGAGCGGCTGGGTAATTCTGATTACGAAGCCTTCCTGCAAACGGGGGACCCGGAATACGACTGGAAAATACCGGATGACGAGTGGCAGGCGCTGGCGCTCAACTACACATCCGGCACCAGCGGACGACCCAAAGGCGTCGTCTATCACCATCGTGGATCATACCTGATGACCATGGGAACGGTGGTCGCGTGGGAACTGCCCAACCATCCCAGGTACCTTTACACGGTGCCCATGTTCCACTGTAACGGCTGGGGTCATGCATGGACCATGACGGCGGTCGCGGGCACTATTATCTGTTGCCGGAATGTGACGGCAACGGCCATCTTCGACGCCGTCGCCGATCACAGGGTCAGCCATTTCGGCGGGGCGCCCATCGTTCTGGGCATGCTGATCAATGCGCCGGAGGGCGAGCGCCGCGCCTTCGACCATCCGGTACGGGCCATGACCGCCGGTGCGCCGCCGCCCAGCGCCGTGCTGGAAAAAGTCCAGGCGCTTGGTTTCGACGTCATGCAGGTCTACGGCCTGACCGAGACCTATGGCCATGTATCGCACTGTGCGTGGCAGTCGGAATGGGATGACCTGCCGTTTGGCGAGCAGGCCACGATTAAAGCAAGACAGGGTGTCCGCTTCCCCATGACCGAGGATATCAAGGTGCTGGCGCTTGCGACCGGGGAACCGGTTCCGGCGGATGGTGAGTCTCTGGGCGAAATTTGCATTCGCGGCAACACCGTGATGAAGGGTTATTACAAGAATGCAGACGCCACCAGTGCGGCGTTCGAGAACGGCTGGTTCCATTCCGCCGATCTGGCCGTGGTGCACCCCGGCGGCTATATGGAAATCAAGGACCGTCTGAAGGATATTATCATCTCCGGTGGCGAGAATATCTCGTCCGTAGAGGTCGAAAGCACCCTCTACAAGCATCCCGCCGTGGCGCTCGCCGCCGTGGTCGCCAAACCCGACGAGAAATGGGGCGAAACGCCCTGTGCGTTTGTGGAACTGAAACCGGACGAGAGTGTGACCGAACAGGACCTTGTCGCGTTCTGCCGCGACAACATGGCGCATTTCAAGGCGCCCAAAACCATTGTGTTTTGTGAGTTGCCCAAAACCTCCACCGGCAAGATCCAGAAGTTCGTGCTGCGTGAACAAATCAGGGATAACCTGTAACACGTAACACAGGTGGATAGGCAGGGGAGGGTCACGTGAAAGGAACCATTGAAGCCCTGAGGGTCATGTGTGAATGGGCGGCAGCGCAGGATCATGATGCATCCCGGGGCTATCAGCAGATACTCGACCGGGTGGACTGGTCCGGTCCCCGCCATGAAGTGAAACCCAAACCATCACCCCTTGCCGACGCCTGTTTCAAACAGACGGTTGATCTGGCCGGCGATAACCCGTTAGGCGATCTGGGCCGGGCGCTCTATGCGGACCGCGACACCCTTGAATGGTTCACCATGTACCAGAGTTACGCGGACGACGCCCGGGTGGACAGGCTGAACGATAACTACATCATCGTTCGTCTCGCCGGTCCCAGGGGCGGGTGGTACGCTGAAGACCTGACCACGGCGATCACCATCCAGGGGCCGGATACCTGGTACCCGCCCCACGCCCACCGCCAGAAAGAAGTCTACGGCGTGATCGGTGGCCGCGCCGAGTGGCAGCGCGGTGCAGAAGGCTGGGTCGAGCGGCACTCGGGCGAGATCATCTACCACCCCTCAGGCGTCAGGCACGAAACCCGCACCCGCGACGAACCGCTGATGAGCTTCGCCTCGTGGATCGACCACGTGCACCTGCCGAGTTTGTTTGTGTGGGGGTAGGGGTTATCTCAACCCCCAAACACCTGCGCCAATTCCAGAAACACTGTAGAAGAGATCAAAACGGCCTTTAAATGCATCAGAGTCAGACGAGTTATGTTCGAGTTCTCGGCGGACGATAGATTGCCAATATCTAGGGAGTGGC
>JAJFIE010000009.1 GCA_021775275.1 Rhodospirillales bacterium
AGATGATGCTGTTATTCGCAAACGACTGCGTGAACTGGCGGCAGAGCGTCGTCGGTTTGGCTATCGCCGTCTGCATATCCTGCTCAGGCGTGAGGGTGTTGAGATGAACTGGAAGAAGCTCTACCGGCTTTATAAGGAGGAACGCCTGACAATGCGCAAGCGTGGCGGCCGCAAACGGGCGCTGGGGACGCGCAGACCCATGAGCATTCCTCAAGCGTCGAACCAACGGTGGTCACTGGATTTTGTCTCAGACTCCCTTGTTGACTGTCGACGCTTCCATATTTTGTGCGTCATCGATGACTTCAGCCGTGAATGCCTGGCGACGGTGGTTGATAACTCGATCTCCGGCGTTCGTGTTGGCCGTGAGTTGGACCGGATCGCCGAGACCCGGGGCCATCCACATATGATTGTCAGTGACAACGGAACGGAGCTGACATCAAACGCCATTCTCAAATGGAGCCAGGATCGACAGGTCCAATGGCACTACATCCAACCCGGCAAGCCCATGCAGAATGGATTTGTCGAAAGCTTCAACGGGCGCTTGCGCGACGAGTGTCTGAATGAGCACCTGTTCACCAGCTACAATCACGCCCGTCAGATTATCGAGGACTGGCGCACTGACTATAACAACACACGGCCACACTCGAGCCTGAATGGGCTCACACCAATGGAGTTTGTAACCCGGTCCAAACGGGACCATAACCAGAACAGATTCTACTTATGAATGAGGGCATATTGGGGAGCACGTCAAACAATTCAATTGGCGAAATGCCTCGTTAGTGCGAGTCTCGCGAGACTGGATATAAAAGCCACTATCGGATTGTTTGCGGGAAGCCAATCATGGATGCGTTGAAACTTAGCAAGAAGGGCAAACAGCTCGTCAAAATGTATGAGCAAATGGCGCAAGACGGTTATGAACGCAGTGATGGAACACAGATCGTTGATGCCTTCAGTGATTTTGAGCTTAGGGCTTACAGGGCGCAATTACGTGAAACTTTCCAGGAGTATGCAATTTCAACAGTGCTCGATTATGGTTGCGGCGGGTCGGACTGGAACGCCCCAGGATTCGACGAATCCGGTGAGTCGGCGATAGAATATTTTGAATTGAAGAATGCATATCGATACGAACCTGCGCGGAATCTGGACGAAAGACTGCAAGTCGACTGCGTCATTTCATTCGATGTGCTCGAACATATTTACATCCTCGACGTGCCATCCGTTCTTCGGGACATGTTTTCGTGTGCAAGAAAGCTTCTGGTTCTGAATATCGCCTGTTTCCCGGCGGCGGCAATGCTGCCAAATGGCGAGAACGCGCATGTTACAGTTCGTGACCCGGTCTGGTGGAAAGGCATGCTCGACAGTATTGCCATCGAATTTCCGGATACATCCATTTACCTGATTTGCTCAGTTGGTTGGCGAAATAGTTCTGCGGTTCCCATATGGAATGCTAATATGTGGGAAGATCAGTCATAAAAGTCCGGGGTCAGATGTCGGCAAATTCGACACAGGATATCGCCGAACTCATTCAGCTCGGCGTTCAGCTTTTTCAGCAAGGCGACAATGCGAATGCTGAAATAACAATTGGAAAAGTACTCGGCCTCGCCCCGGACAATGCGGATGCCCACAATCTGCTCGGTGTCATCAAACTGGGTTCCGGTCACTGTGATCTCGCAATCGAACACTTCACAAACGCCATCAGGAGCAACGGATCATTTCCGGATTTTCGGTTCAACCTGGCGCTCGCCTATCATGCGGCAGGCGACACCGGGAACGCGATCAAGGCGCTTGAATCGGCGCTGGAAATTCGGCCGGACTATATCGAGGCTCTCAATACGCTTGCATCAGTCCTGATGTCTGTCGAGCAATGGGAGCAGGCCAGAAAGCACCTGCTACAGGCAACCGCCACCAACCCGGATTACCCGGAAGCCTGGATCAATCTGTGCGGTGTTCTACAGGAATTGAAATTGCTGGAGGACGCCGTCGACGCCGGCGAGAGAAGTATTATTCTTGTCCCTGATAGCGTTAAGGCCATCTACAATCTTGCGAGAGCCTATGGGCGGCTGGAACAATGGGATAAGGCCCTTGGTTTCTATGAACGTTGCATCGAGCTGGATCCGAAATTTGTTGATGCCTTCAGCAACAAAGCCCAGCTTCTGACCAAATTAAACCGGTTCGTCGAAGCGGAACGCGCATCCTGTGAAGCTCTTGAGCTTTCGCCGGACAATTCGGAAGCATTAAAGACCCTGGCGTTATCACTAGCCTCACAGGGCAGGTACGATGAGGCCATCCCGACCTACCGGCGATCTATCGAGCTGGAACCGGATGATGCCGAGACCCGTTTCAATTATGCAAACTCGCTTCTGGTCACGGAAAATTTTTCTGCCGGATGGATAGAGTATGACCACGGCTTGCGTCCGGGCTGTCGCGGAGAACTTGGCCTGCCGGATATTCCTGTGTGGACCGGGGAGCCGCTCCACGACCGCCGGATATATGTTTATGGCGAGCAGGGGATTGGCGAGCAAATCATGTATGCGACCATGATGGGGGATCTCATTGAAGATGGCGCCAGTATCCTCTATGGGTGTGACAAGCGCCTCGTCCCGATATTTGCCCGCTCAATGGGCAGCGACACCTTCACAACCTTTATCGATGCGCCTGATCTGGCCTTTACCACCGATGACATTGACTACCGTATAGCGGTTGGCTCCCTTGGCCGGTTTTACCGGCGCTCAGTCGAAGACTTCAAGCCAGGGAAAAGCTTTCTGCGCCCTGACCCCGAACTCGTCGAGCGCTACAAGGCGACGTACGACACACTCGGCGAAGGCGTGAAGATCGGCATATCGTGGAAAACTGCCAGCCCGCATCAGTCTGTGGCGCGGAACTTTCCGTTCGCGCTGTGGAAACCGATTTTTGAGATTCCCGGGTGCACCTTCGTCAGTCTGCAATATGGCGATGTGGAGGAAGACTGCGCCAGGGTCAAAAATGAACTGGGCGTCGATATCTTCGTTGATCCCGACGTCTCGGCCCTGGACAGCCTGGAACAAGGCATGGCCCAGACATGCGCCGTGGATATGGTTGTGTCCATATCAAATGCCACCGTCGATCTGGCGGCTTCTTGTGGCGTTAATACGTGGATGATGCTTGGAAAGGCCCCCCACTGGCACTGGTTCCATAATAGAGATGACAGTTTGTGGTACGAGACTGTGAGAGTTTTCCGGCAAAAACAACTGGGCAACTGGGAAGATGTTATTGAGGCCGTTGCGGAAGAACTACCCGTTTTTATAAATACAGTGTCACATTAACCAGAGTACGGGGGGAGAGATGAAGCAGTCCGCTCCTGTTGTGGTACATGTGGATCATCAATTGTGACTTCTGTTTTCGTCGCGATTAGAGGTGAGTCGCATTCCGAGTTCCGGTATGCGGCAGGAGCGAGCCCCATATATCGCTTGAAAGCTTTTGCGAATGTGGCGTTGGATTCGTAGCCGACCCGCCCAGCAACTTCATGGATGCCCAGTCCCTCCGCCCGCAGGTAGTGAGCAGCGCGATGCATCCGCCAGCGGGTCAGATATTGCATTGGTGTTTCACCGACCAGAGACTTGAAACGGCTCGCAAAAGCGGACCGTGACATACCTACTTCGTTTGCCAGATCGCCGATGCTCCAGGT
>JAJFIE010000081.1 GCA_021775275.1 Rhodospirillales bacterium
GGCCGGGAACCGGGTGATCGGGCGGGACGGCGGCCTGCCGTGGCGCCTGTCGGCGGACCTGAAATACTTCAAACGCATCACCCTGGGGCATCCCGTCATCATGGGGCGAAAGACTTACGATTCCATTGGTCATCCGTTGCCCGGCCGGCTGAATGTGGTCATTACGCGCGATACGGCCTATGCGCCTGACGGTGTCAGGGTCGCTCATTCCCTCGATCACGCGCTGGCTGCGGCCTGCGCACAGGCGGACGACGATGGCGTCGATGAAGTCATGATCATCGGTGGCGGCCAGATTTACGCGGACTCTGTTGAACGGGCGGACCGGGTCTATGTGACCGAGGTTCACTTGGACGTGGACGGCGATACCGTGTTTCCGGACCTGCCCGCCGGGCAGTGGCGTGAAATATCCCGTGAACGGCACCCGGAAAATGCAGCAGGTGAACCTGCGTACAGTTTTGTTATACTGGACCGGACAAGAAATTAGACAGGAGGAGAAGAAAATGGCCAAGGTATCCATGTCAACGCAACTCGGCGTATCCGCCGATGAGGCCTGGAAGCTGATCGGCGGGTTCAATACGCTGCCCGACTGGCACCCGGCGGTGGAAAAAAGCGAGCTGGCGGAGGAGGGCCAGACCCGGACTTTGTCACTGGTCGGCGGCGGTCAGATTGTCGAGAAACTCGAGAAAGTGGACGACGGGGCGCGGACCTATACCTACAGCATTAAAAACAGCCCCTTGCCGGTGGCCAATTACACGGCGACCATCACCGTTCGCGAGGAAGACGGCGGGTGCGTCGTTGACTGGTCCGGGGAGTTC
Source organism: Rhodospirillales bacterium (assembly GCA_021775275.1). Lineage (GTDB taxonomy): Bacteria > Pseudomonadota > Alphaproteobacteria > Rhodospirillales > Casp-alpha2 > JAJFIE01. The sequence continues at coordinate 816 of JAJFIE010000081.1, forward strand.
GATCCCATGGGCGGTGAATCCGAGGCGACGGACGTTGTCAGCGGCATTTATCAGGCCGGACTGGATAACCTGAAGAAAATGTTCGGCGGCTGATCCGCGATTGAATCAGGGCGGTGTCACTTCGGGTTGTTGGCGCAATCTGCCAGCGGGATGTGCAGAGGGACGTACAAGAGGGACGTACAGCGGTACGTGCAGAGAGACGTATATGACCAACAATCTGAAGGGGGCCATGTGGATTCTGGTGGCCGCCACATGCGCTGCGGGGATGAGCGTCAGCATCCGCGGTCTGGGGGGGCAAATCCCGGTCTTCCAGATTGTATTCGTTCGCTGCGTCATCGGTGTGGTGCTGGTGCTGGCGTTTTCGGCGCGCCATCACAGCATTGATATCTTCACCCCGCAATGGAAATGGATGGTGCTCAGAAGCTGCATGACCATGGCGGCGCTGGTCTGCGGGTTTTACGCCATTTCTGTGCTGCCCCTGACCACGGCGACGGTGCTGTTTTTCACGGCCCCGCTTTACGTCACCATTCTGGCGGCGCCCTTTTTCGGTGAAAAGGTGGGGTGGCGGCGCGCCCTGGCGACGCTGGCGGGTTTTATCGGGACCCTTATCGTGTTGCGTCCCGGCATCTCGGGGTTCGATCCCAATATGCTGTTCGCCATCGCCAGTTCCATGCTGTTCGCGGGCGTGTTGCTGCTCGGCAAGCGGCTGAGCAAGACCGACAGCATTTCCACCATGATGATCTACGCCATGGTTATCTCGGGACTGGGCAGCATGCCACTGGCCCTCATGCAGTGGCAGACGCCGGCATGGCAGGAATGGGCGCTGATGCTCGCCGTGGCCGGCTTCGGCACGCTCAGGGGTTTCGGCGACACCAAGGGCTACGCCACGGGCGAAGCCAGCGTCATGGCGCCGTTTCAGTATTTCCGCATTGTTGTGGTCGCCGCCGCGGCATACATGATTTTCAGCGAAGTGCCGGACCTGCCGACCATCATCGGCGCGGCGGTCATTATCGCCAGTTCTCTCTACATCGCCCAGCGTGAGGCGAAGCTGCAAAGGGGCGGTGCGGGCGCGCCAAAGACCGGCATCGCCGCACCCTGACCCGTTACCGTATCCGGTTTGCCGCGCCCGTATTACTGAATAACGATGCGCGGCGCGCCGGCCGCCCGCGCAGCCTGTGCTTCGCCGATTTTGTCCCACACCTTGTCGGCGACGCCCCGGTAGGCCCTGGCGTGCTCGCTGTCGGGTTTCGAGACCACGATGGGCCGTCCGGTGTCCGATGTTTCACGGATGTCCAGATGCAGGGGTATCTCGCCCAGAAAATCGACGCCCAGTTCGCCTGCTGTTTCGCGCGCCCCGCCGTGACCGAAAATATCGGTCTGCTCGCCGCATTTCGGGCAGGCGAAATAGCTCATGTTTTCGACAATGCCAAACACCGGCACTTCGACCTTGCGGAACATGTTCAGGCCTTTGCGCGCATCAAGCAGGGCGATGTCCTGCGGTGTTGAAACAATCACCGCGCCGGTCAGCGGCACGCGCTGGGCCATGGTCAGTTGTGCATCACCCGTACCCGGCGGCATGTCGACGATCATCACATCCAGCTCGCCCCAGTTCACATCGCGCATCATCTGCTCCAGCGCGGACTGAACCATGGGACCACGCCAGATCATCGGCGTGTCTTCTTCGACCAGAAAACCCATGGACATGACCTTGACGCCAAAATTTTCCATGGGGTCGAGGGTGCGACCGTCCTCGGACGCGGGACGACCGGAAATACCCATCATGCGCGGCATGGAAGGACCGTAGATATCGGCGTCCAACAGGCCAACCTTGTGACCCGCAGCGGCCAGCCCCATGGCGATGTTGATGGCGGTGGTGGATTTGCCGCCACCGCCTTTGCCCGAGGCGACGGCGACAATGGCGCCGACGCCCGCCAGAATCTCCAGATCGATGCCTGCCGCAGCACCTTGTGGATTTCCCGGCGGCGGGGTGTGGGAATGATCGTGTGAATGGGTATCTGAGGGCGCCGCACCACCATTTCCCCCGCCGCCGCCGCCGGAAGCCGCCCGCTCGGCGGTCAGCACCACGGTTGCGGTGATCACGCCGGGCAGCGCATGGACCGTTTTTTCGGCTTCCTTGCGCAGCGGTTCCAGATTTGGCCCGCGTTCCGGGTCCACTTCGATGGCGAAGGCAATATGCCCGTCTTTCATCTGTAACCCCTGCACCATGCCGAGATTTACGATGTCCTGACCCCTGTCCGGGTCCTTCACATTCGAGAGCGCATCAAGAATCTGTTGTTCTGTTATGTCCGGCATGCTTGCAAACTCCGCGTCATAGACCGATATTCCGAACGCACCGGCGGAATCGCCGTGTGCGGGCTTACCTTATAAGTAGGCAGCGACTAAAACGAAAGTGGATCGGCGGGATTAAATTTCAATAGCTGATCACTAAACACAGTCAGATTGATGGGACGGAATTCAGCACATGCCGTGGAAATCGCAAGGTGGAGGCCCCTGGGACGGGGGTGGAAATGAAAAAGGACCCTGGGGCGGAGGTGGCCCCGGCGGCGGTGGCGGACAGCAGCCGCCTGATATCGAGGAAATGCTTCGTCGAAGCCAGGACCGATTCAAAAGCTTCCTGCCAAGTGGCGGCGGGGGCGGCCGTGGTCTGTTTCTCGTTGTACTGGCGGCCCTCCTGATCTGGATGGGTAGCGGATTTTACCGTATCCAGCCGGGTGAACAGGGTGTCGAGCTGTTATTTGGCGAGTTTGCCAAACTGACATCTCCGGGTCTGAACTACTGGCCTCCTACACCGATCGGTGAAGTGATCAAGGTGAATGCCGAAAGAACGAACACCGAGGAGATTGGTTTTCGCGGTTCCGCACAGGGCAGCAGCGTTGGTGGCCGGGATATGCCGCTGGAAAGCCTGATGCTGACCGGCGACCAGAACATCATCGATATCGACTTCGTGGTGCAGTGGCGGATCAAGAACGCCGCCGATTTTCTGTTTAATATCCGCGATCCGGAAAATACCATCAAGGTGGCGGCGGAAAGTTCCATGCGTGAAGTCATTGGGCGTACGCCGCTCGAATCCGCGCTAACCCGTGAACGTCAGCGGGTGCAGGATGACACACAGGTTCTTTTGCAAGAGATCCTTGATGACTACGGCGCCGGTGTGGTGATCGTCAGCCTGCAATTGCAGAGCGCCGATCCGCCAAAGGAAGTGATTGACGCGTTCAATGATGTGCAGCGCGCAAAACAGGATCAGGAACGATCCATCAACGAAGCGACGGCATACAACAATAACATCGTGCCGCGGGCCAAAGGTGAAGCACAGAAAATGATTCAAGGGGCCGAAGCTTATAAAGAGCAAGTAATCAAGGACGCCGAGGGTGAAGCCCAGCGTTTCCTGTCAGTCTATGAATCCTACAAGGGTTCAAAGGACGTAACCCGTCTTCGCCTCTATCTGGAACGAATGCAAAGCGTGCTTCAGGGCGCCAACAAAATTATTCTGGACCAGAAGGGTGGCGAGCAGGGCGTTGTGCCGTACCTGCCGCTCAACGAATTGATGAAGGGAACTAAGCAATGAAAAAGACGCCTCTCGTTATACTTGGTATCCTGATCATCGTGCTCGGTTTTGTCGCGTCCAGCGCCCTGTTTACGGTGCGTCAGACAGAACAGGCCCTGGTTCTCCAGTTCGGTAATCCGGTCCGCGTAATTCAGGATCCGGGACTGAGCGTCAAGATGCCCTTCGTGCAGAACGTGGAATACTACGACCGGCGTATTCTCGATCTGGACCCGCCGTCGCAGGAAATCATCCTCGATGACCAGAAACGCGTCAACGTAGACGCGTTTGCGCGGTACAAAATTATTGACCCGCTGGAGTACCGCAAACGCGCCGGCAGTGACGCTAACTTCCGCGATGTGTTCGGACGGCGTCTGAATTCCGCCATCCGCGCCCAGATCGGCAAAATCCTTCTGGGTGACATGCTGACGGAAAAACGCGCCCAGATCATGACCGTGATTGCCGAGCAGATGAAATCAAACGCCAAGGAATTTGGCGTCGAGGTCATTGATGTGCGCATCGGTCGCACCGACCTGCCCCAGGATACGGCGCAATCGGTGTACAACAGAATGCGCTCGGACCGGGTGGCGTCGGCGGCGCAACTGCGCGCCGTGGGCGAACAGCAGAAGCTGAACATTCAGGCCCAGGCGGATAAACAACGTACAGTTATCCTCGCCGAAGCCAGACGCCAATCGGAAATTCTGCGTGGTCAGGGCGAAGGCGAGAGGAACCGAATTCTGATCGAAGCCCAGAACAGGGACCCTGAGTTTTTCGCGTTCTACCGTTCCATGGAAGCATACGAGGCCTCCCTGAGCGATGACACCACATGGGTGTTGAGCCCGGACTCCGAATTCTTCCGTTATTTCAACAATGCGCCGGCCACGACAGGGTCGGTGCAGTGACGGCGTTGTGACGGAACTGCTGGCAGCACTCGGTTTGGCTGTCGCCATCGAGGGCGTCATCTATGCGGCGTTTCCCGACGCCATGAAGAAATTCATGGTGCAGGTGCTGGCCCAGCCGGTCAGCCACCTGCGGCGGGCCGGACTGGTGGCCGCCATGGCAGGCGTTTTCGTGGTCTGGCTGGTGCGCGGTGGTGGCTAGAGCAGGGCGGGCCTGGTTGGAATGTGTCATGAAACAACCCTTTCTTGGCCATAGTTCCACCATATTCCGGGGCATGATA
>JAJFIE010000082.1 GCA_021775275.1 Rhodospirillales bacterium
TGGAACTGGAACTCTTCAAACGCGAGACTCAAGGGTACAAGGTGAACCTTGGCATGCCGACGCCATCGGTCTTCGTTGTTTTACGCCCGGGTGAGGAAAGCGGGGAGGAGGAGGTCGAACCCTTCCTGCTCACCGTTTGCCCCTACGAGGCGGAGAGCTATGTTGAAAGCGGTGATGAGATCGTCGATGGCGTTCCCATGCCGCCGGAACTTGCTGCACTGCTTCACGACTTTGTCGAAAAGCACCACGTGGAACAGGTGTTCAAGAAACGGAAAAACAAGAAAGCCTATGATCCCTCGCGGGGTGACTTCAGTCGTAAACCTTCTGGTGAACAGGGCGGAGGTGGTCACGGTGTCCATTGAAGAATCCGGGCTTGGCCGGTGGTCGCGGCTCAAGAAGGCCCGAAAAGATCGCGTAGCCAAGGATCACGAGGCCGCCGAAACGCAGGTTTCAGGAGACCGGACGGGGGATTGGAAAGGCACACGGGGCAGAGCCGTTCCGACGGCTGTTCCGGTGGAAGTTAGTGGTGATTACCGCCCGTGGCTACCACCGCTCACGGCAGGAGAGTCGGAGACGCTTCCAGCAGTATCAGGCGGTGATGTTCCGGAAGCCGGGGAGAATACTCTCGATGACAGATTGAGCGATGAGGAAAGGGCCACGGCTGAGGAGATGAGCCTGCCGGATATCGATACGCTTGAAGAAGAATCCGATTACCGGGGTTTCATGAACGACGGTGTGCCCGACAAGTTGCGTCGATTGGCCCTGCGTAAACTTTGGGCGTCAAACCCGTTGTTTGGCGTCCGTGATGGCCTCAATGACTATGACGAAGATTTCAGAGCCCTAAGCGACTATGTTTACAATACCGCCGCCATGAAACAATTCACCGAGCCGGGCAGTGTGGAGGAAGAAGGCGTCGCCAAGGGTGCCGGACAGGACGCTGAAGAACAGGAAGTGTCGGAGACAGAATCCGGGACCGGTACAGAACAAAAGGGAGCCGAAAAAACGGCTGATGCAGAGGTTGCCGACGAATCCCCGGGTGACTCTATGGGCGAGCCCGGCGGCGAAATTTCGGACGAATCCGAGATCGTGGATGACGATCCGGAACTCGGGTAAATCCCGTCAGTCCTGTAGGGTGATAGCAATATTCGGCTAAGTATTCTGACATTGTGATCGAGAAGCAATTGACTTGGAACTTAAAAGGCGCTTCACTCAGTCCTGACGTTGGATGCTTCCTGGTGTGGTATACATGAGACCAGACGATAATTGGTCCAGGATCATCAGGGTGCAAAGGGGCTAAGATACTGGATTTTGTAGGAATTTACCGAATCCTAGCCTTATCCAACTGCCGCGTAATAATAAACAAGAAGTTATGGGAGGCGGCTAAATTGGAGCAAAACGGACCTGAAACCGTTGATGGTGTTCAGAGTGTCGTGACCGGGCAGGTTGTTCTTCCGGAAGAAGATCAACTCCGCGCCCAGTTTTATGGTCTGTTCGCGCGGCTTCTCGCCGCACCCATGAGTGCCGAAACCATCCAGATTGCCAGGGAACTTGACGGTGGCGAAGGAGAGCTTGGTGAAGCTATCTCAACGTTTGCCACACTGGCTCAACGTTCGACCGAAAACGCCGCCAGCGAAGAATTCACCCTGCTTTTTTACGGTAACGGGTCGGGCGGCGAGTTGCTGCCCTATGCATCGCACTATCTGACGGGCTTCCTCTATGAACGCCCTTTGGCGGATTTGAGGCGGACCCTGTCGGAAATTGGTATTGCGCCAGCGGACGGCATGACCGAACCCGAGGATCACATCGCATTCCTGTGTGAAGTCATGCACGGACTGATAACGGGCGTGTGGGATGCCTCACCGGAAGCTGCTTGCCAGCGCACGTTTTTCGAAACTCATATGGCGCCATGGGCAGGTCGGTTTTTCGCTGACCTGGAAAAGGCGGAATCGGCGGCCTTGTATATGCCATTGGGCACCATGGGTCGGCTGTTTATGGCCATTGAGGCCGAAGCATTTGTTATGGCGGGAGAATGATGTCGGCAACGACTGGAACAGATTTTCAGATACGAACCATTAACTGGCGCAGTTTCAAGAACGCCAGATCATAAACGAACGGTAACAACCAAAAGCCAATAAACAGGAGATACTTCTAATGCTCACAAAAAAGAGCGGCGGGGTTGCGAATGGCCCCCGTTTGAAGAAGGCGTTGGCAGGTGTGATCGGCGGTTCCATTGACCGTCGGACGTTCCTGAAACGATCAGGACTCACGGCTGGCGGCGCGGCGCTTGCGTCTGCGGTACCACTCGGCATGGCTAAAAAAGCTGCGGCACAAGTCGCATCGGGCGGTAAAGAGCTGCAAAAAGTTAAATCGATCTGCACCCACTGTTCCGTCGGATGCACGGTCATTGCGGAACTGGATAACGGCGTCTGGGTCGGCCAGGAGCCCGGCTTCGAAAGTCCGATCAATCTGGGCAGTCATTGCGCCAAGGGGGCATCGGTTCGCCACCACGCTCACGCTGAACGTCGGTTGAAGTACCCGATGAAGCTTGAGGGCGGCAAGTGGAAGCGGATGTCGTGGGACGATGCCGTCAACGAGATCGGCGACAAGATGTTGGCGATTCGTGAAAGCTCCGGCCCTGATTCCGTCTACTGGCTGGGATCGGCCAAGTTCAGCAACGAACAGTCTTATCTGTTCCGTAAGTTTTACGCCTTCTGGGGCTCGAACAACGGTGATCATCAGGCTCGTATCTGTCACTCCACCACGGTGGCGGGCGTTGCGAATACCTGGGGCTATGGCGCCATGACCAACAGCTATAATGACATGCATAACTCGCGTGCCATGTTCCTGATTGGCTCAAATCCGGCAGAGGCTCATCCGGTCGCCGTTCAGCACATTTTGAAGGCGAAAGAGCAGAACAATGCGGCGCTGATCGTCTGTGATCCGCGCTTTACCCGCACAGCGGCGCATGCCGATGAATATGTGCGGTTCCGCCCGGGCACTGACGTAGCCCTGATCTGGGGGTTGCTGTACCACATTTTCGAGAACAGCTGGGAAGACAAGGAATTCATCCGCCAGCGTGTCTGGGGTATGGATCAGATTCGCGCTGAAGTGAAAAAGTGGACCCCGGAAGAAACCGAACGTGTCACCGGTGTACCGGGGGTGCAGTTGCAACGCGTTGCCCGGACCATGGCGATTAACCGCCCCGGCACCATCGTATGGTGCATGGGTGGCACACAGCACACCAACGGCAACAACAACACCCGGGCTTACTGCATTATGCAACTGGCGTTGGGTAACATGGGTGTTGAAGGCGGTGGCGCGAATATCTTCCGTGGCCATGACAACGTGCAGGGCGCGACGGATATGTGCATTCTTTCGCACAGTCTTCCCGGATACTATGGCCTGAAGACCGGGTCGTGGAAGCACTGGGCGCGCGTGTGGGATGTGGACTATGACTATCTTCTGGGCCGGTTTGCCACGAAGAAACTCATGGAATCCAAGGGTATTCCGGTCAGTCGCTGGATTGATGGCGTCCTTGAGGCCAAGGAAAACATCGATCAACCCGACAATGTCCGGGCCATGGTTCTCTGGGGTCATGCCTGTAACTCACAGACTCGTCTGCCGGAAATGAAAACGGCAATGGAGAAGCTGGATCTGATGGTCGTCATTGATCCGGTTCCCACATTCGCCGCCGTCATTCCCGACCGTAAGGACGGCGTCTATGTATTGCCGGCTTGCACCCAATTCGAGACTTATGGATCGGTTACGGCGTCCAACAGAAGTCTGCAATGGCGGGATAAGGTTGTCGCTCCAATTTACGCATCGCTGCCCGATCACACCATCATGCACAAGTTCGCAACCACGCTCGGTTGTGCTGACGAGATGTTCAAGAAAATCGCCGTCAATGACGGCGAGCCGCTGATCGAGGACATCACGCGTGAGTACAACGGCGGCATGTGGACCATTGGCTACACTGGTCAGTCGCCGGAACGTCTGCGGGCGCACATGGTGAATCAGCGGACCTTTGACAAGACCACCCTGCTTGCGCGTGGCGGACCTGTCAGTGGTGATTACTACGGTTTGCCGTGGCCCTGCTGGGGTACGCCGGAACTCGGACACCCCGGTACGCCGGTTCTGTACGACCCGTCCAAGCCGGTCGCCGAGGGCGGGCTTAACTTCCGCGCCCGTTTTGGTGTGGAGCGTAACGGCGAAAACCTGCTTGCCGAAGGTTCCTACCCGGTGGGGAACGAGCTTAAGGACGGTCATCCTGAATTCACCATGGCCATGCTGAAAAAGCTCGGTTGGGACGGAGATCTCACGGCTTCGGAACGGGCCGCCATCGAGAAAGTTGCCGGCGACAAGACCAACTGGAAGACCGACCTTTCGGGCGGTATTCAGCGTGTCGCGATCAAACACGGTTGTGCACCTTTCGGTAATGCAAAGGCGCGGGCCGTTGTCTGGACGTTCCCGGATCCGGTGCCGTTGCACCGCGAGCCGCTGTACACGCCGAGGCGCGATCTGGTGGCCGATTATCCGACCTATGCGGATAAGCAGGCCTACCGGCTACCGACCAAGTACGAATCCATCCAGAAGATCGACTTCTCGAAGGACTTCCCGACGATCCTCACTTCTGGGCGTCTGGTTGAGTATGAAGGTGGTGGCGACGAAAGTCGCTCCAACCCGTGGCTGGCGGAACTTCAGCAGGACATGTTCTGCGAAGTAAACCCGGTCGATGCCAACAATAATGGTATCGCTGACGGATCGGATATGTGGGTTTATTCGCCGGAAGGCGGCAAGGTTCTTGTAAAAGCCCTTGTCACCGATCGTGTGGAACAGGGTGTGGCGTTCATGCCCTTCCACTTCGGTGGGCACTGGCAGGGTGCGGACTTACGGTCCAAGTATCCAGAAGGTGCTGATCCCTATGTACTTGGTGAGGCCTCAAACATGTGTGGAACCTACGGGTATGACTCGGTGACACAGATGCAAGAGTCCAAAGTGACACTTTGCCGCATCGAAGCGGCGTGAATGTAGCGTTAAGGTAAAGGAGGAATAATCATGGCAAGAATGAAGTTCCTGTGTGACGCCGAGCGCTGCATCGAATGCAACGCCTGTGTTACGGCATGTAAGAACGAGAACGAAGTGCCTTGGGGCGTGAACCGCCGTCGGGTCGTCACGATCAATGACGGCTCGCCCGGTGAACGTTCTATCTCGGTCGCGTGTATGCACTGCTCGGACGCACCGTGCATTGCGGTATGCCCGGTCGATACCATCTATCAAACCGAGGAAGGCGTGGTCCTGCACTCAAAGGACCTCTGTATCGGTTGCGGATACTGCTTCTACGCGTGCCC
>JAJFIE010000083.1 GCA_021775275.1 Rhodospirillales bacterium
GCCCCGGCGACCGCGATAAATGATCGAATGGCGGCGGTATCCATAAAGGGCTCGGATGACTGACTGGGCGGACTGATGCGGCGGATCCATCGAACGAGTATCCAGATGCAGGAAACCAGCATGATGGTCGCCAGCCAAAACGGCCAGAACCCACCCCCCGGGCCTTCATCCTCAATCCAGCCAATGGGGAGTTCTGCGCTTTTCCACATGAGGTAGACAGAGAGAGCCGCCATCACAACGGCCATAACAAGTTCAGCAATGCGCATGATGGCGGCTTCCCAGTCTGTAGTAGAGGTAACTGAAGTCTATAAAGTCGAAACGACGAATTAGTCGATTGCGCCCATTTTCTTCAGCATTTTCTCGTGAACATCGCGCTCGTTCTTCCAGTAGCTGAGCAATGCATCACCCTGCAGAAGCTCGCCCTGGAGGCTCTTCTTCTTGCGATATGTGGCCCATTCTTCGGAGGCGAACACCTGCTTGAACAGTTCCTGATAGTAATGCTGTGCGCCCTCACTCATGCCCGGCGCGCCAACGACGCTCCGCTGCATGTAGTAGACAAAGTCCTTGCCCAGTTCCTTGAAGGTCGGAGCATCGGCAAACATTTCCAGGCGGTTGTCCGTAAAGGCAGCCAGCGGCACGGTCGTACCGGCGGCATAAAAGCCTTCCTGTTCGGACGGGTTGTTCACTGTGGAATCAGCGTGATTACCGGCCAATTGCTTGGCGACCTTTCCACCACCCTTGTAAGGGACGTACTTCATGTTGAGACCGTAGGCAGCGTTCAGGAAGTCGGTCAGAAGATTATCTTCGGACGCTTTACCCGTGCCAGCCATAACCCAGTCACTGCCTTTGGCCTTGGCCGCAGCAACGAACTCATCAACGTTCGAGATACCGGAGTCTTTGTTGACCCAAAGCAGGAACGTGTCTTCCGCCATCCGCGCGATAGGCGCAAACTTGGTGATATCAATACCCAGCTTCGGCTGGCGCAGTGGCGTGGTGTAGAAGCTGTTGAGGGTTACCATGATGGTGTGATCAGGATCCGACACACCATTCAGGTGCACCAGGGCTTCAGCGCCCGAGCCACCCGGCTTGTTGATCGGGGTCAGCGGCTTTGACGACCAGCCGTTCTTTTCGATGGTGGCCTGTAGCAGACGCGCCATCTTGTCAGCGCCACCGCCCTTACCGGCCATGATGACAAATTCGATGGGTTTTTTTGGCTCCCACTTTACATCCGCCAATGCGTCACTGGTGACGGCAGACGACAAAGTCATGCCAAGACCAACAGCAGCCGCAAGCCCGAGACCGAGCAATTTCTTTCCGAGTTTCATAGTTCTCTCCCTGTTGATGTCGATGATCAAACGCCGCGCCGGAACAGACCGGTGCTGTTTTCCTTCGACTGAAGCCTCAGTGTTATCGATAGCGCTTGTTATCGCAAGAGCCCGATGTTTCCGTCGCTGTGGTCAGCGATCTTTTTGATCGGTCACGTATAAAGTTTCTTATTTCACCATCGCTGGTATGTGGTATACCAGAGTCTGTAATAGTAGTGAAGAAAAATAGTTACGGCAACGAATAATTTTTGAACAGGCGGGCGATGAACGGGGTAACCGGAAACGATGGCAGGGCTCATTTCATCCGTGCAAACGCCAGCATTACAGCCATTTACCGGTTCAGGGAAACAAATGATTCCCGGGGTTGGTTATTCAAGATAGGTCACCGTCTTTGCAACGTGCTCGGCAAGGTTCAATGCGTGGTCCCGGACCAGACGTTCCGCCGCATCAGCGTCTCTTTTTTCAAGAGTTTCAATGATATGTATATGATCGATAATGGATTGAGTGGCGCGATCGGATTCCGAAATAGTGCGCGCACGGATACCCCGGATATGCATGAAAATGTTGTCAGCCGTTTCCACCAACAGCTTGCATCGACTCATCTCGACGATGGACTGGTGGAACCGGATGTTGGCGTCGGAGTACTCGTCGATATGGGCCTGCACCTGGCCATCCTGAAAGGTCGAAAAAATCGTGCGCAACGCGGCAATCTCCGAATCTGTCGCCCGCTGCGTCACCAGACGCGCCGCCATGCTTTCCAGGGCCGCCCACAAAATGATCATCTCCATGATCTCGGCCTTGGTCTTGCGAACGATATAGACACCCTTGCGGGGCACAATACGCACCAGGCCTTCCTGTTCCAGGCGCGCCAGAGCTTCGCGAATGGGTGTGCGACTGGTCGCCAGTTGGTCGGACAATTGCCGTTCGTCGAGCCGGAGGTTCACTCCTTCCTCATAGATATTCATTTGAGTGATTGCCTGTTTGAGCGACGAATATATCCGCTCTTTCAAGCTGAAGTTTGTATCGATGGGATCGACCTTGAATTCACCCACGTCCCTGCGCCCCCGTCTCGTCCGTCAGCCGCACACACAATAGGCGCGAGCTGCGGTCAGTTGTTTTACCCACGGCGTCTGAGATCATCCGCCAACGCGTTGCCTCTAACCAATCTTCCTTCAACAAATAGACGACATTCCCCCCACGTGTCCAATTCTGGTATGCCAAGGACCAGCCATGCACGTTGTTTGTCCTTCGAATGCAAGTCTGCGTCTCGCCCCCGTCCGTTATCTACACCATCAACAGGACGCCATGGGAACAATGGAGGTCGGCTGCGGCGATGGTCCTGTGGAATAGACTGTTGTATTCTTTTTCCCGTCTTTAATCACCATTAAATTATGTTTAATGTAGAGAAACTTTCTGATGTGCCCGCGTTCAGATTTCTGGCGTCTTGGCCGACTGGAACACGGTTTAAACAGCAACAAACAAAACCCGAATAGAAAGTAAGGCAGACACCGGCATGAGCGACGCACACGCAGCAACAGATGGCAATCAACCCCGACGCATTCACCCGGGCTCGGGACGACGAAAGGCACCGGTCTTCAACAAAGGGCGGCAAACCGACCCGCAGGCAGTCGCCGAAATCTGCGAGATCCTGGGTGACCGCCCCCGGCGGCGGGATCTACTGATCGAGCATTTGCATCTGGTGCAGGACCATTACGGGCATTTGTCTGCGGCGCACCTGCAAGCCCTCGCCGATGCGATGAAACTGTCCATGACTGAAGTCTATGAGGTCGCGTCGTTCTATGCCCACTTTGATATCGTGCGCGAAGGCGAAACACCGCCCGCACCCATCACCATCCGGGTATGCGATTCATTGAGTTGCGAGATGACCGGCTCAGCCAAACTGATGGAAGAACTGGCAGCCAAGGCAGGCAGCGATGTGCGCGTGATCCGCGCACCCTGTATGGGACGTTGTGACAAAGCGCCTGTGGCGGAAGTCGGCCACAACCATATCGGTAATGCGGATGTTACCAATCTTCTCGCGGCGGCTGAAGCGAACGAGTTGCATGCACCGGCGCCCGTCTTCACCACGTTCGATGAATACACCGGAAATGGCGGGTATAGCCTGCTGAGGGCATGTCTTGCCGGTGAACAAAATCCGGATGATCTGGTCAAGACCATGGAGGATTCAGGTCTGCGCGGCCTCGGCGGCGCGGGCTTCCCGTCGGGACTTAAATGGAAGATCGTACGCGGTCAGCCGAAACCCCGTTTGTTCGCCATCAACGGCGACGAGGGTGAACCCGGCACCTTCAAGGACCGCCACTATCTGGAAACCGATCCGCATCGGTTTCTGGAGGGCGCACTGGTCGCCGCGTGGACCTGTGAAATCGAGACGATTTATATCTATATCCGCGATGAATACCCGGCCATCCGAGAATTGCTGGAGCGCGAAATCGCCAAACTGCAATCCGAAGGCCTGACCGGCGACATTGGTATTGAAATTCGCCGTGGCGCGGGGGCCTACATCTGCGGCGAAGAATCGGCTATGATTGAATCCATCGAAGGCAAGCGCGGCCTGCCGCGCAACCGCCCGCCCTTCCCGTCCGAACGCGGCCTGTTCCAAAAGCCCACCCTGACCCATAATATCGAAACCATCTATTGGGTCCGCGACTTGATCGAGCGCGGCCCCGAGTGGTTCACTTCTCAAGGTCGGCGCGATGCCAGGGGCTTCCGCTCGTTCTCTGTCTCAGGCCGGGTCCGGGAGCCGGGCGTGAAAGTGGCCCCTGCGGGGATCACGGTTCAGGAACTGGTCGATGAATACTGCGGCGGCATGGCCGACGGCCATACTTTCAAGGCCTACCTGCCGGGTGGCGCATCGGGCGGCATTCTGCCTGCTAGCTTGAGCAATCTATCCCTCGACTTCGGTGGTGAACTGGCCGAACACGGCTGCTTCATCGGCAGCCACGCGGTTATTATTTTGTCCGATGCCGACAGCGTGAAGGATGCGGCGCTGAATCTCATGCGGTTTTTCGAAGACGAAAGCTGCGGTCAGTGCACGCCTTGCCGGAACGGCACCGCCAAGGCCGTTCAGCTAATGTCCAAGGATAAATGGGACAGTGATCTGCTGAATGAACTGAAAACCGTGATGATGGACTCCTCCATCTGTGGCCTTGGACAGGCAGCGCCAAACCCCATGCTGTGCGTCATGAAATTCTTCCCGGAGGAAGTGCAATGAGCGAGACCATCACCTTCACGCTGAACGGAAGCACTGTCGAGGCCAGCGCCGAGGAAACCATCTGGCAGGTCAGTGACCGCGTCGGCGTGGAAATCCCGCATCTGTGTTACTCGCCGGAACCGGGCTACCGTGGTGATGGCAACTGCCGCGCCTGTATGGTTGAGGTCGAAGGCGAGCGCACCCTGGCGGCATCGTGCATCCGCAAACCTACCGAGGGCATGGTCGTCAATACGGCGTCCGAACGGGCCAAAAAATCCCGCGAGCTGGTGTTTGAGTTACTGATTGCCGACCAGCCGAAGCGCGAGACCTCTCATGACCCTGACTCCAAATTCTGGAACTGGGCTGACCATGTTGGCGTCACCTCGTCTCGTTTCCCGTCCTCCAACAAACCAGCAGCCGATAACAGCCATGTGGCCATGGCGGTCAATCTGGACGCCTGTATCAACTGCAACCTGTGTGTCCGCGCCTGTCGTGAAGTGCAGGTCAATGACGTCATCGGCATGTCCTACCGGGGCAACGGCGCGAAGATATCCTTCGATTTTGACGACCCCATGGGCGACAGCACCTGCGTCGCCTGCGGCGAATGTGTTCAGGCCTGCCCGACCGGCGCGCTCATGGAAGCAAACCTGCTGAATGATAAAGGTACGCGGACCGTCTATGCTGACCGCACCGTGGATACGGTTTGTCCGTTCTGCGGCGTCGGCTGCCAAACCAGGGTTCACATCAAGGATGACAAGATCGTTCAGGTTGAGGGTCGCCCCGGCCCGGCCAATGAAAACCGCCTGTGTGTCAAAGGCAGGTTTGGTTACGACTATATCAATCACCCGCACCGCCTGACCAAACCGTTGATCCGCCGTGAAGACGCGCCCAAGCAATGGGACATACGCCTGGAAGACAACGAGTGGGAGACAGTGTTCCGTGAAGCTTCATGGGAAGAAGCCCTTGATGCGGCAGCGGGTGGCCTGAAGCGTGTCTATGACCGCGAAGGCCCCAAGGGCATGGCGGGCTTCGGCTCGGCCAAGGGCTCCAATGAAGAGGCCTATCTGTTTCAAAAGCTGATCCGTACGGCCTTTCACACCAACAATGTGGATCACTGCACCCGACTGTGCCATGCGTCCTCCGTGGCCGCGCTCATGGAATGTGTCGCCTCCGGCGCTGTATCGGCGCCGTTTACCGATGCCGAGGCCGCCGACTGCATTATCGCCATTGGCTGCAACCCGGCGCAGAACCACCCGGTGGCCGCAACGTATTTCAAACAGGCCGCCAAGCAGGGCAAGACCCTCTACATCATGGACCCGCGCGGCCATATGATGTCGCGCCACGCAACCAAACACCTGCAATTCAAGCCCGGCTCCGACGTGGCCATGTTGAACGCCCTGATCCACACAATCGTGGAAGAGGAACTCTATGACGTTCAGTATATCCAGGCCAACACGGAAGGCTTCGATCTGCTCAAGGAACGCATCAAAGGCTTCTCGCCTGAGAAAATGGCCGAGGTCTGTGGCATTGATGCCGGGACACTGCGCGAAGTCGCCCGCACCTACGCCAAATCCGACGCCTCTATCATTTTCTGGGGCATGGGTATCTCCCAGCATATCCACGGCACTGACAATTCGCGCTGCCTGATTACGCTGGCGCTGATTACCGGCCAGATCGGACGTCCGGGCACCGGCCTGCATCCGCTGCGCGGCCAGAACAA
>JAJFIE010000084.1 GCA_021775275.1 Rhodospirillales bacterium
CGGCCAGTCCCTGTGCCGCCATGGGCGCCAGAATATCCAGATCACGCAGGATGCTGGCGGACTTGGTGGTGATAACAACAGGATGACCACACTTGGCCAATTCCTCCAGCACGCCCCGGGTCAGTGCCCAGTCCCGTTCGATGGGTTGATAGGGATCGGTAACCGCACCGAGCATGATGGGTTTGCACTGGTAGTTCCGTTTTGCCATTTCGGCGCGAAGCGCCTCGCGTGCATTGGTTTTCGCGAACAACCGGCTTTCGAAATCCAGTCCCGGGGACAGCCCCAGGTAGGCATGGGTCGGGCGGGCATAACAATAGACGCAGCCATGCTCGCACCCCCGGTAGGGATTGATGGACCGATCAAACGGAATGTCCGGTGATGTATTGCTTGAAATAATGGTCTTTGCGGTTTCCTGCGTCACGTGGGTCCGCAACGGCGGCAGGTCTTCCTCCCACCAGCCATCATCGGTCCGGTGGCGGCTCAGGTTTTCAAACCGGCCCGACGCATTTCCGGCCACACCGCGCCCCTTGCGCAGGGCATCGGGGATTTCATCGATGACGGAGTCTATGACAGAATCTGTGGTGGGTTCCGGCTTTACCATCATCTGGATACCCTAGGATGATTTTTGGAACAAAACAAGAACTGCAATATTCTTTCGTCATCCCGTACGGCGCCTTCGCACCGTTCGTGCGGCCTACTCCTCAGAGCGACCCGTGGCGTCACGATCGCGCTCGTATCGTCTCGTGAGCGGAAACGGCGGCAACCAGGACTCGCGACGGATGATCCAGCTTTCGTAGGTTGGCATTAGCTGGTCAGGGGCATCCAGGGATCCCAGGTTCACTTCGATTTCGTCTGCGCTGCGTGCAAAAATGGACGAGCCGCAGCGGGGGCAGAAAAACCGTCCGGCGTAGTCGCCTGTTTCGCCATCGATCGTCACCGCATCCTGAGGGAACACCGCGGAAGCGTGAAAAAGGGCCCCATGATGCTTGCGGCAGTCGAGACAGTGACAAAGGCCGACCCGGTATGGGAGTCCCAACGCCACAATTCGGACCTTGCCGCACGAGCAACCGCCGGTAAATCGGTCCATGCTGCGTCTCCTCTAAAATCAAGCGACCGGAAAGGTTACAACGAACATTTGGCCCCCTGAAAGGAGAAAATAGTTTATCGCGCATTGGACTAAAATCCATTTCCATATGGCAAAAAGTGACTAAAATTTACCGTCATCTCCCGCACTGATTTATGCCCGTGTCTGCTCAGTTAGCGGACATCAAGGACGTGAACAGCGGTCATGGCCGGACGGATACTCTGAATACCCCAGGATGGTTTTTGGAACAAACGAGAACTATGGCAGGTTCCCTTCATTACCCACGGCCTCAACCAGCCAGTCACGAAAGGCGCGGACTTTGGGGCGTTCCAGGTGCTCTGGCGGACAGACGAACCAGTACCAGTGGCTTGATGGCAGGACCAGATCGAACGGCTTGACCAACCGCCCACGGTCCAGATCCTGTCGGACCAGAAATTCGCTGACCAGCACCACGCCACCGCCATCCATGGCGGCCTCCACGGCGAGGGAGTCGCTGGTCACCACAGGGCCTTTGGTTCCATCGACCCCGTCAACCCCTGCCGTCCTTAACCACATGGTCCAGTCCGGTTGCGTGCCCGCCGCTGCGTACCAGTCCACATGGATCAATGTGTGATGGGCCAGATCTTCCGGTGTGCGGAGTGGATGTGCGCCCTCCATCAGTGCGGGCGAACAGATGGGCGCAACATCCTCGTTGACCAGCGGATCGCTATGCAGGCCCGGATACGGTCCGGTCCCGAAGCGGATCGCCGCATCCACGCCGTCGGTGGTGAAATCCGCAATCGACAAGTTGCCATCCAGCCGCACGGTTATGTCGGGATAGTGCGAATTGAAATCCGTTAATCGCCGGACCAGCCACTTGCCGGCAAACACCGGGGCCGATGAAATCACCAGTGGCGCGTTGTCGTCGAGCGCCTGTAGCTTGCGGCAGCCTTCCGCCCACAAATCCAGACCTTCGCTCAGATACGGTAGCAGGGCCGCGCCACGATCCGTCAGGCGAATGGACCGCACGGCCCGATGGAACAGGGCAATGCCGAAATAATCCTCCAGCGTCTTGATTTGGTGGCTGACCGCCGCAGGGGTCACCGCCAGTTCATCTGCGGCGGCGCTCATACTGGCGCGACGACCGGCGGCTTCAAAGGCGCGGAGGGCATTCAACGGGGGTAATCGGCGTGACATGGGAGAACACTCTATAGATTAAATTTTCTAACTTATCGTATGAGGACTTCTCGTTTGTCAATAGGGGAAATTATAGCGATAGTCACTCCAACGCGACATTGTCGCACAATATTTTCTAAAGGAATAAAGCCATGAACCCCTATGATGCACTCGCCAATCCGCTTCGCCCCACATTCCAGCCTGATTTTCGGGCCCTGGAGAACGGCGCCCCCGGCGACAGTATTGACCGCGCCGTGAGTCAAGCCGCCTACCGGTTGGCCAACAGCGTTGATCGCCTGCTGTTCAGACGCGGACGTTAATCTCTCGCTATCACTATCCAGTCCCTTGCGCGGGCGGCCCCGTGTTCACTTTATCGTCCGCTCATTACCTCACCGTCGTCCACATTGGACGGCGGTGATTTTTTGCGCATACTAGCGGATAATCTTCCTGCTCCTGATCAATCGCCGGAGTTTCCGCATGGTGCGCCCCACATGTTAAGTATCGTGATCCCGACGCTTGAAGCGGAAGCAACCTTGCAGGCGACCCTCGAGTCCTGTGTGCAGGCCCCCGCGCCCCGCGACATCATCGTCTCGGACGGCGGGTCCATGGATGACACGCGCGGAATTGCTCTGTCCTATGGCGCCCGGATCATCACCTCAGACCCCGGACGCGGCGGACAACTGGCAGAAGGCGCAAAGGTTGCGACAGGCGACTGGCTCATGTTTCTGCACGCGGATACGCGCCTCGGGAACGGATGGCAGGACTGCATCCGCGCTTTCATGGAAAATCCGGCCAATCAGCAGAAAGCGGGGGTCTTCCGTTTTCGCCTCGATGACCCGGCGCCGGCAGCACGGCGGATTGAACATCTGGCCAGCTGGCGCGTACGTGCGCTCGGTTTGCCCTATGGTGATCAGGGTCTGTTGATATCACGGGCCCTTTATGACGCGCTCGGTGGGTATCATGCCCTACCGCTGATGGAAGACGTGAATATTTCACGCCGCATCGGCAAACAGAACTTTGTCGTCCTGAATGCCGACGCCATTACATCCGCCGTACGCTATCAGCGGGGCGGTTACTGGCTTCGCCCGTTGCGTAATCTGGCTTTGCTCGCGCTCTATTTCCTCGGTATCCCGTCACGGCTATTGGCCAAGGTGTACGATTAAGTGCCGTCACTCACCAACCACCTGATCATCTTCGCCAAAGAACCGTGCCTGGGCCGGGTCAAGACCCGGTTGGGTCGTGATATCGGTATGGTCAAAGCATGGGCGTTCTACCGTCAGTGCCTGATGAATACCGCGCAGCGCATGGCTGCCGACCCACGCTGGCGCACGTGGCTGGCCCTGTCGCCCGATGGCGCGCCAGCCCCGTCACACCTGCCCGCCGGGGCATCCGTTATGGCGCAGGGTAGCGGCGATCTCGGCGTTCGCATGGGCAATGCCATGGTTGACCTGCCGCCTGGCCCGACGATCATCATCGGCACGGACATTCCTGGCATCAGGCCACCCGGCATTGCGCATGCCTTCCGTCTTCTGGGACACACCGACACTGTATTCGGCCCGGCAGAAGATGGCGGATACTGGCTGGTCGGTTGCCGTCGTCGCCCGCGTTTTCCCGACATGTTCAGCGGCGTGCGCTGGTCCACGGAGCATGCGCTCGCTGATACGCTTGCCAACGTCAATAAAGGTGGATTTAGCGCCCGGCTGCTGAATGTCCTGGAAGATGTGGACGACGCGGAGTCCTACGAACGATGGCGCAGGGGATAAATCAGTACACTTGAATGGAACCATTCTAAGGAAATGAAAACAGTTCCCATATCATGGGGATTTGGCTAGGGTTGAGGTGGGGTTAAAGATATTCGGGGACGTTCGCAAAAAGTCAAAAGAAGGGACGCATGAGCATGTCGTCCCCACGCTCACTTATGAGGGAGACAACAATGCGTACCGTTTTAATTGCCGCCGCCATTGTGTTTTCACTGCTCGGCAGTGTGACCGTCGAAGCCGCGGAAATCGTCATCAAGTTCAGTCACGTTACCAGTGGCAAGGCCCATCCGAAATACCTGGCGGCGGAGGAGTTCGCCAAACGCGTTAACGAAAGGATGAAGGGCAAGGTCCGGGTAGAGATATTCCCCGGCGGTCAGTTGTTCGACGACAAGGCAGTGCTGATTGAATTGATCAAGGGCAATGCCGTTCAGATGGCCGCCCCGTCGCTTTCCAAGTTTGAGACCATTACCAAGAAATTCCGCCTCTTTGACTTGCCGTTCCTGTTTAACGACATCAACGCCGTTAATGCCTTCCAGGCCTCCGAACATGGCCAGTCCATTCTCAAGACACTCGAATCGAAGGGCATTCTGGGTAAGGCCTATTGGCATAATGGAATGAAGCAAATGTCGGCCAACAAACCGCTGATACAGCCTGAAGATGCCAATGGCCTGAAATTCCGCGTCCAGCAATCCGATGTGCTGGTCGCCCAGTTTGAGCAGCTCGGCGCGATACCACAGAAGATGGCCTTCAAGGAAGTTTACGGCGCCTTGCAGACCGGCGTCGTCGATGGACAGGAGAACACCTGGTCGAACATCTATTCGAAGAAGTTTTTTGAAGTTCAGGATGGCGTCACCGAGACCGATCACGGCGTCATTGACTACGCGGTCGTCGTCTCCAAGCGCTTCTGGATGGGTCTGCCTGACGACATCCGCACCGAGCTTGACGCTATTCTCATGGAGGTCACCAACGACCGCAACAAACTGTCCCGCAGTCTAAATCTGGAAAACCGCCAGAAGATCCTTGACTCCAATGGAACCATCAGGACGCTCACCGCCGAACAGAAGGACGCCTGGCGCAAGGCGATGAAGCCGGTATGGGACAGGTTCTCTGACGAGATTGGCGCTGACCTGATTGCGGCTGCGCAGTCATTCAGTCAGTAAGGGTTCATGTAAACTCCGGCAGCTTGCAACACAGGTTCTATGATGAGCCATAAAATCGTAAGTTCCCTGCATCGTTTGGAGGAAGGTTTCCTGGCCTTCCTCCTTGCGGGCATGACAATCATTACCTTTATCCAGGTAGTCGCCCGATATGTTTTCAATACCGGCGCGGTCTGGGCGCTTGAACTGACCACCTTCTTTTTTGCGTGGCTGGTTATTTTGGGCATCTCATACGGCGTTCGCATCCACAGTCATATCGGTGTTGATGCCTTCGTAAAACTACTGGGCAAACCTTCGCAGAGGGTTTTCGGACTGTTGGCGATCCTGGCCGGATTGATCTACGCCGTTCTGATGTTGATCGGATCGTGGGAGCATGCTTTTGGCATCACCTTGGAGTACGGCTTCGTTACAGAGGATTTGAAGATTCCGCAGTGGATCCCCCTGAGTGTCCTGGTCTTCGGTTTTACGACCATGATCGTACGGATGTTAGGAATCGCATGGCGGATCATCGTGCACAAGGAAGCCGGCACGATGATCGCCGACGAGGTCGGCGAGGCCATCGAACAATTCGCGGATGACGAACACCCTGCCGGGAAAGGGGAGAACGGATCATGACGATCGGTTATCTCTTCTTCACCCTGTTCTTCCTGATGTTTATCGGCACGCCGATCGCTATCGCGTTAGGCCTGTCGTCTGTCACCACCATCCTGTTTTTCGCCAACGACGATCTGGGTTCGCTCGCCGGAAAACTGTTCGACACCATGCATCACTATACACTGATGGCCATACCGTTTTTTATTCTGTCATCGGCCTTCCTTTCGACCGGCGGCGTGGCGCGCCGTCTGATCCGGTTCGCCATCAACTGTGTCGGCCATTTTCCCGGAGGTCTGGCGATGGCCAGCGTGCTGGCCTGTATCATGTTCGCCGCCGTTTCCGGCTCATCACCGGCGACCGTTGTCGCCATCGGTTCAATCGTCATTGCCGGCATGGTGAGTTCTGGTTATTCCAAGGATTTCGCCGCCGGCGTCATCGCCAATGCCGGCACGCTGGGTATTCTGATCCCGCCCAGTATCGTTATGGTCGTTTACGCGGCGGCGACAGAGGTTTCCGTCGGTCGCATGTTTCTGGCTGGCGTCATTCCTGGCCTCGTCGCCGGCGTGATGCTGATGATTGGAATCTACGTGGCAGCGCGGGTCAAGAATCTTCCCCGCCAGCCGCTTCCGGATGCCAAAGAGTTCCGGGAATCCTTCATTGACGCCATATGGGGCATTCTGCTGATCTTTATCATCATGGGCGGGATTTACGGTGGCGTCTTTACGCCGACGGAAGCGGCTGCCGTCGCCGCTGTTTATGCCTACGTCATCGCCGTGTTCGTCTACCGGGATATCGGCCCGCTGAAAAAGGGCCAGCCCCGACCGCCCCTCCACAGGCTGGCAGTTGAAATATTCATCCACAAAGACGTCGTAAAAACCCTGTTGGATGCGGCCAAGGTCACCATCATGTTGATGTTCATCATCGCCAACGCGATGTTGTTCGCCCATGTACTGACCGCCGAGCGCATTCCCCATGCTATTTCCGAGTGGATCATCACCATGGGCTTCGAGCCCTGGTCGTTCCTGCTGATCGTCAATATTCTGCTGATCCTGGCGGGCGATTTCATGGAACCCTCGGCGATCCTGTTGATCATGGCGCCGATTCTTTTTCCGATTGCCGTCAAACTCGGCATCGACCCCATTCATCTGGGAATCATCATGGTCGTCAATATGGAAATCGGCATGGTCACACCGCCGGTCGGCCTCAATCTGTTCGTTACGTCAAGCATCACCGGCATGCCGCTGACGAGAGTGCTCAGGGCGGCCCTGCCCTGGATGTCGATCCTGCTCGTCTTCCTGATCATTGTCACCTTCGTGCCCTTCCTGTCGACCTGGCTGCCAAATATGCTGATGGGCCCGGAAATCGTTCGTTAGCAATGAAATGAAAAGCAATTATTCGATCAAATTGAGGGAATTTTTGCAGCCATGTACAAGAACATCTTATTAAGCGTCGATCTTAATGGTGAAGCGTCATGGTCCGCACCCCTGGAAACGGCGCTTGCCATGTGCCGCAATTCCGACGCCAAACTTCACGTGGTCCATGTCATCGCGGATGTGCCTGAGGCAGTGGTCACGTTATACCTTCCGAATGGCAGCACGGCCAAACTGATCGAACGATTCACCGAGATGTTGAATGCCTTCATTGACGAACATATTCCAAAGGAGCTCGGCGCGGTTGCACATCTCCGAAAGGGAAGCGTCTATATGGGCATCCTTGAAACGGCCAAGGCGGTGAACGCGGATCTTATCGTTATTGGTTCCCACCGCCCGACGATGGGTAACTTTTTGCTTGGCCCCAATGCCGCGCGTGTCGTCCGCCATGCCGAAAGCTCGGTTTTCGTCGTCAGAAGTTGACGATAAAACCGCCGATCTCCGGAACTTCCGCAATGGAGCCGGGGATTATCACCGATCAACAAAGGCAGAGAGAAGATCGTGGGTGCTCTGGCAGGTAAAGCCTATGAAGTTCAGGTCGTCGACCAAGGGGATGCACAAGCCGGTGCGTGATATCATCCCGACCTTACCGTCCTTCGGACAGGCGCGGCATGAGTTCCACAAAATTGCAGGGCTTGTGGCGGATATCCAGTTGGAAGACGAGGATGTCGTCCCATGCGTCCTTGCACGCCCCCGGTGATCCGGGCAACGCGAACAGATAGGTATCGCCGGCAACGCCCGCCGCGGCACGGGACTGGATGGTGGACGTCTTGATCTTCTGGTAGCTGATCCAGCGGAACATCTCACCAAACCCGGGAATATCCTTTTCCACCACAGCCGACAGGGCTTCCGGTGTGACATCCCGGCCCGTGACGCCGGTGCCACCCGTTGACAGCACGACCTCGATGCCGGGATCATCAATCCATTCGCGAAACTTGTCGGCGATCAGGTCCTCGTCATCGGTGACAATGGCGCGATCCGCCAGAAAATGCCCGGCCTCCGTCAGCCGTTGCACCAGAATGTCACCGGAACGGTCATCTGCCAGCGTCCGCGAATCAGATACTGTCAGGACGGCAATGTTGACGGGTTTGAATTCTTTATCGGTCATATTCCGCGACCTGCCCCGGGCGCTGCTCTACCGATGTATAGATCGGCCACTCGCCACGGGCGAGATAATCCAGTGACGGGGCGGGCTGGCCCAGACGATCCCGGTATATCCACAAATTGGCGAAAACGCGTTCCACAAAAATACGGGTTTCACGCGACGGGATGGTTTCGATGAACAGCAGCGGATCATCCTGATACTTCATGGAGCGTCGCCACTTGTTCAGATTGCCCGGCCCACCGTTCCATGCGGCGACCATGGACACCATATTACCCTTGATCTTGGCGTCGTCGCGCAGGATTTCGATATATTGCTGGCCCAGCGACATGTTCAGGCCGGGCTCAAACAGATACGGCGTCTTGCTGTTGCGGTACTTGCGATCACGGGCGACGAAGCTTGCCGTGCTGGGCATCAACTGCATGAGCCCTCGTGCCCCGGCGCGGCTTTTGGCCTTGGGATTAAATTTTGATTCCTGGCGGATCAGGGCGAAAATCAGCGCCGGGTCCACCGTGAACCCGCCATCCGGCGTCCATGATGGAAACGGATAGGCCGCGTTATCAAAGCCACCTTCGCCATTAAACAGCATTTCATCCAGCCGCAGCGCCAGTTCCGGCATATCGGCCTGCGCCGCAAGGGCCAGAATGCCCTGGGCGCGATCAGAATCGGTCGCGGCGGCGGCTTCATAGCGCAGTTCCCGTTCCGCCAGCTGATGCTGGCCGATCTGCACTAACGCGACGGCGCGCCGCCCCCGAGGTGTCTCGGCCAGTGTGCGAACAGCGGATTCCTGTAACGGCGGGGCCTGCCACTGCATGCCCCGGTCCCAGCCCAGAACATGACGGGCCAGGATACCGTAGAACGTCTTCGGATGATCGGCGGCAATGCGCAGCATCGGGTTAACGCCCGCCGGGTTGCGGTTCAGCATGTGAACCCGCGCGGCCCATAAGCCGCCCGCTGACGCCAGCCAGGGCGATGCCCGCTCAGAACGGGCGAGCGCCTCAAAATGGCGCGCCGAGTCGTCCAGCCGTCCCAGCCTGTAGGCCGCCAGCCCGGCCGCCCAATGGGCGTCCGGCACCCGATCACCGGAGCGGTCGGCGGCCTGCCCGGCCCAATCCAGCGCCCATTCATCACGACCATCGATGAAATACCGGAAACCGAGCATGGCCCTCACTTCATCGTACTGTGCGTCGCTGAACAGTTTCTTGACCCGGGCGCTCTCGACCAGACGTTTGGCGGCAAGGGTCTTGCCCCGACCTGCGTGACGCTTGATCTGGCGGCGCAGTTGGCGCACCTCACGCCGTTGCGCCTTTGTCAGCTTGCGATAGGGTAACGCTTCTGGCCCGGAACCGGCGTTATAGGTCATCTTGGGCAAGTTTGGCTTTTCCGGATACTTCCAATTGCCCGGCCGCCGTTTCAGCGCCAGCTTGTAAATGCGGCGCGCCTGCGGATGGTCGGCGTATTTAGCCATCCAGTCTTTCAGCTCTTTGTACTTGGAGCGGTACTTGTTGGGGTGCATATAGCGCTGTTCCAGAACATGCCCCATGAGAACTTCGTCGTCGAGTTGCGCAATCAGCGCATCGGCCTGTTTCCAGTGGCCGTCTGCCTGAAATGCGAAAATCTGCTGATAGCGGGCCACATCGCGCGCCGTTAACACGGCGGGCAGGTTGACGGCATGCTGCTGTGCGGCCTGACCAGCCAGATAGGCGACGTCGAACCCGGCCTCGACTTCGGTAGCGCCATCCACCGTCGTCTTTACTGCCTCGCCAGCGGTTGCCGGGGACGGATTCAGCAACGCAGCCGCAACGATGACCGTTGCGACTGTGGCCAAGCCAGACAGTCGATCCAAGAATCTTGTCATGGGCTTTAGAAACCCTCTCCCTTAATCGCGGCGCAAACCTAAGCGAATCAGTGTGCCTGTATACCCTATTGCTGGAGTCACGACAAGAATTCGCCAAAGATCGTGTTAACCATATTTTACCCCTGGTCAGGTTCAGCGCCTCCAGATAGCGGAATCCTGTCCAATCTCACATCATCAGGACCGTTCCGTGATCTTTTGTTTGAGCATCAGCATATCGCGCCATGCTTCGCGTTTTTGTCCGGGCGAGCGCAGCAAATACGCCGGATGGAACATGGCGGCGGCATCAATGGGGCGCGGCAGCCGGGGGGATGAATAGGAAAACCACTTGCCGCGCAATCGCCCGATGCCCTGACTTTGCGCCAGCAGCGTTTTTGCCGCCGCCCCGCCAAGGGCAATCAGGATATCCGGATCAACCACATCGATCAGGCGTTCCACAAACGGCATGCAAATGGCGATTTCCGCCGTTGTTGGTGTCCGATTCCCTGGTGGTCGCCAGAATACCGTATTGGAAATCAGCACGCTTTGCCGGTCCAGTCCTATGGACGCCAGCATGCGATTCAACAATTGTCCACTGGGACCCACAAAGGGCAGGCCCTGACGGTCCTCGTCGGCCCCCGGCCCCTCGCCGATAAACACGATTTTCGCCGCCGGATTGCCATCAGTGAAAACAAGATTGGTGGCGGTTTTTTTCAGCGGACACCCCTCAAACGTCTCAAGCACGGCACGCAAATCATCGACGCTGTTAGCGGCTGTGGCCAGGCCAACCGCGTCATGAATAGCCGCCTCGGCGCCTTGGGGCAGCGCTGTTTCCTGTGTTTTTTGCCGGGGGTTATTTTGGGGTTTTGCTGGCGGCGTCTTCGCCGGCTCCGACGCACGGCCAATTTTCTGCTCCGTCGCAATAAACCGGTCCACCGGCTCGTCGGATACAGTCTCATCAACACCGGCATCGAGATACCAGCGCATGAGTTCGCGGACGTTTTCCTCGCTCATGGCTGGACTGTACACTGCCCATGTGCCGGCATCCATGCCTGAGAAGTAACTTTTCATGCCGGAACAAACCGAATTTGCTGCACTGCGGTGCGAGTGTATGCTATACCGCCGCCGCAAATACTGATGTGCACAGGCGTTGGAATGCCGGGAGAAAGCTTATGAGCGAAGAAGCCACCGAACGCGAATCAATGGAAGTCGATGTTGTTATCGTTGGCGGCGGCCCGTCGGGGTTGTCCGCAGCGATCCGTCTGATGCAGTTGGCGCAGGAACACGAGCGCGAAATCAGCATCGTCGTCGTTGAAAAGGGATCGGAGATTGGCGCCCACATTCTGTCGGGCGCGGTGATCGAGCCCCGCGCACTGGATGAATTGATCCCCGACTGGCGCGAAAAGGGGGCCCCCCTCAACACCCCGGCCGACAAGGATACATTCCTGCTGTTGACCGCAACCGGTTCGACCAAATTGCCGACACCGCCACAGATGAACAATCACGGCAACTATATCGTCAGTCTGGGCAATGTCTGTCGCTGGCTTGGCGAACAGGCGGAAGCCCTCGGCGCGGAAATATATCCCGGCTTCGCCGCCGCCGAGGTCCTCTATAACGACGACGGTTCGGTCAAGGGCATCGCCACCGGCGACATGGGCCGCCAGAAGGATGGCGCTCCCGGCCCCAACTTCGAACCGGGCATGGAACTCCACGCCAAATACACGATCTTTTGCGAAGGGTGTCGTGGCTCATTGACCAAGACGCTGTTCGAGCGTTTTGATCTGCGGAAAGACGTGGATCCGCAAACCTACGGCATCGGCATCAAGGAATTGTGGGAAGTCGACCCGGCCAAACACAATCCGGGGGCCATCGTCCACACCACAGGCTGGCCGCTGAATACAGACACCTATGGCGGCTCATTCCTGTATCATCTGGAAGACAATCAGGTTGCCGTCGGTTTTGTCGTCGGCCTCGATTACAAGAATCCATACCTGAGTCCGTTCGAAGAGTTCCAGCGCTTCAAGACACACCCGGCAATCCGTCCGACGTTCGAGGGTGGGACACGCATCTCCTATGGCGCACGCGCCCTCAACGAGGGCGGCTTCCAGTCCGTCCCGACGCTGACCTTCCCCGGCGGTGCGCTGGCCGGGGACACCGCTGGTTTCCTCAATGTGCCGAAGATCAAGGGCACCCACACCGCCATGAAGACCGGCATGCTGGCGGCGGAAGCCGCCTTCGCCGCGATCACCGGCGAGGCTGATCCGGTACAGGGTCTGCCCGCGTATGCAGAGGCGGTGAAGCAATCCTGGGTCATGAAGGAGCTCCGCAAGGTTCGCAATATTCGCCCCTCATTC
>JAJFIE010000085.1 GCA_021775275.1 Rhodospirillales bacterium
TCCCTTCCTTGATCGGAAAGTTATCGAAATGGCGCTTCGCGTTCCCTATAGGGAGAAAATATCCGGACTCCGTGACCATGGTCACAATAAAAAGATCCTGAAACGCGCACTGGCGGAACGTTTGCCAAATGATCTTCTCTACGCGCCAAAAAGAGGGTTCGGCTATTACGTTCAGGAAGAAGATGTGTTGCGAGGTCCATGGAAAAACCGGGTCGAGGAAGCTTTTTCGACCTTCGATGATCTGGGGGGCATCTTTAACACTGCCGCCGTTCAGAAGCTAAAATCCGAGTTCGATGCGGAGCGCGGCGTCGATGCCTGTCTGATTGCCAAGCTTTACGCGATCCAGAGAACAAGGGCGCTCGCAACGCGTCATGAGGCAGCCCCTTGTTAAAATTGTCATCAGCATGCTCCGTTATCCGAATGCTTCGACAGCGTCTGGAGAACAACCCGGATTACGCCAAGAGCATTGTAACCAGCTATGCCGCTGCGATTTTGAATATCGTGGTTCAGATCATACTGGTTCCGCTTTATCTCCAACACCTGGGAAAATCCGAGTTTGGCGTTCTGATGATATTGCTGGCTGGGATCAACTACCTGACAATTGGAGTCGCATGGGCAAGTTCCGGCGCACAAAGGATCATCGGTGAACAGTGGATATCGGAAGGCTTCGATGAAGTAAGCCTGACCTATGGTTTGGTGAAAGTGATTTTCGTCGGATACGCGCTTCTGGTCGGCTTGCTCCTGATGGCAGGTACCTGGTTTATTGGAGATATGATGCAGGCCGGAGCGAACGGGGAAAGCCTGGGCATCACCAATTCGACAGCTCTGGCCATGGCGGTTTATCTCGTCGTATTCTTTGATTTTAACGTCGATCGTCTGACACTTAGCGCCATTGGGAAACAGGCTGCCGCCAACACCCTGGCAATGGTGGCCCAGATCATTTTCATTGTTTGTGTGATTCCAGCGCTTGATGCCCGGATGGGACTGACTGGAATCATGGTGGCATTTTCTATTGGGTATGCGATTTGTCGAGTTTTGTCCTGGGCCGTATTGCGCCGTCAGAGGATCAGGTTCAGGGACCCCAGATCATCGGATGGCGGCACGCTTAGACGCTTGATTGGTCCCATGGGGTTAGGATACGCCGCCTACGGTGTGTTGTTGATGAGTTTGTTGCAGGGCGATGCGTTACTGCTGGGCTGGTTAGGCGGCGCGACGATGGTTGCGGAGTTTGTGCTCGTCTGGAAAATCGCCGACGTCCTGGCGCAAATGCTTTGGCGTATTCCCGAAACCCTTGTCCCGTATCTGGTCCATATGGAGGCCGCAGGCGAACATAAGCGCCTCGAGCGTCTATATAAAACAGGCCATCAATGGATGGCCGTTGCGGCGCTGTGTTCGGGCGTCGCCTTTGCCTTTCTTGGAGGCCCTGTGGTGGAATTGTGGGTGGGGGAAGAAAATGCACCGGACAACGCGCTCGCGTATGCCCTGGCGGGCGGATGTATATTCTGGGTCGTTAGCGCCCGTCTGCCTGCAATATTCGCCTTTTCCCTGGTGCGCCTACGCCCATTGAATATGGTCCTGGCCGGAGAGTTGGCAGGAAAACTCGTTTTGACGTTAGCCCTGTTCCCGTTCATGGGCTATATGGCCCCGTTGCTTGCGACAAATACGGTTCATGTATTTGGCGTTGCGTATTTTTATCGGAAGGTTGGGGCCGCGTCCCTCCGGGAGACATCTCATACCTAGAGTCAACGATGGTGATAAAAAGCGGATAACCCACGTCATCACCGGGTTAACGACCGGTGGCGCCGAAGGAGTCATGGCCAAAGTGTTGGGCGCCATGGATTCCGGTGAGTTCGAGAATCAGGTTATCTCATTAACCGAGCTTGGCCCCCTGGCCGAGGACTTGCGAGATTTGGGAATTTCAGTGTCTGCCCTGCACCTGCGACAATCCGTGCTGGGAGCAGGAAGGTTTTGGGACCTGGCGCAGGCGATCAAACAATCACGCCCGCACATTGTGCAAACCTGGATGTATCACGCCGACCTGTTGGGCGGCATCGCCGCGAAACTGACGACAAATGCGCCGATCTTGTGGAATTTGCGGCAAAGTAACTTTGACCGGTTTCATAGCAAGCGCTCAAGCGTCCTGACCGCAAAAACATGCGCCGTGTTATCGCATTGGATTCCATGGACGATTGTCTGTGGTTCGTTTTCAGCGCGCGAAATTCACCAGGACATGGGATATGATTCAACAATCATGCAGGTCTTGCCCAACGGGTTTGACAGCGAACGTTTTGGGCCTCAGCCAGACAGTCGAGAAAAATTTCTCGCAGAATTGGGCCTGGTGGATAATGGCGGCCCCATTATCGGACTGCCCGCCCGGTATCACCCTCAGAAAGATCATATCACCTTCTTTGCTGCCGCAGGAAGAGTGCGATCAAAACTCCCTGATGCCAGATTTTTCCTCTGTGGTGAAGGAATCGAGGAGTCAAATTTCGAACTTGTCTCACTAATATCCCGCTATGATCTGCGCGGTGCCGTCCAGCTGCTGGGTGTTCACGAAGAAATCGAGAAATTTTATCCGGCAATGGACGTCGTTGTTTTGTCCTCCGCCTTTGGTGAGGGGGCGCCAAATGTTCTGGGCGAAGCCATGCTGTGTGGCGTTCCTTGCGTTGCAACAGATATTGGCGACAGTTCGCATATCCTTGGTGATCCGGATCACGTCGTTGCCCCGGAAAACGCCACCGAGCTGGCTGATGCCATTCTTCAAGTGTGCGTATTGAGCGAGGATGAACGTATCCGACTTGGACAAAGTAATCGGCAACGTGTTGTTGATGAGTTTCCAAGCGACTTAATGCAACGCCGCTATGAAGCCCTTTCTCGACGTGTCTTTAGTCAGTGCTATGACGACATCATTCCGAGTGCCGAATAGCGCCGTCCTTCAGAAAACCAAAAAATCTTGCGCACGTGGTGTATCACGTGCGCTTTTTGTTTGGATCCATGATGTTATTCCACCGCATTCGATTCTTTTTCGATAGCGTCCCTTGGCATAACGACCGCCCATATTTCTCCCCATCGAATTTTACATTGCACAACCTCCAGACCTGCAGCCTCGATCTCATCGCGAAACTCCTGAAGGGTATGTTCGACAAAGTGCGTTTGATCAGAGAAATAATTGACGCCGAGTTCCTGTCGCATGGGCATGTGCCAGTGGCGCTCGAATAACGGCACCCGGATAAGCACACGTGTCGGCTGAATCCGTTGAGTTAAACTCCGAAGAAACTCCGTCCTCTGGTCGATATGTTCCAAGACGTTGGACATAACGACCACACCCCACTTCCCCTTGGGAAGATCGGTCAGCACGTTCCCCAGAATAAACCGCAGGTTCGGAAGATCGTTGGAGGCCACCGCCTGATTTAGACGCCCTTCGTCAAGATCCATTCCGATGACCTGAACATCTGTGACCTGACCGGCAATGCTGCGCGCCACAGCGCCATATCCACAGCCAACGTCAATAACACGGCTTCCCGGGGGAATATTGTCCACAAAAAAATCGTGATAGCACATCAGGCGATGCTTGGGATGCTCGCCATCGCCATAGGCTGTCGCCCGTTCCGCAATGACATGGTCCGTCAGATCGCTGATGGAAAACGCTCGGCGCATGGCATTCGCTGGACCGCCTATTCGGGAATCGACGACAATCAAACCCTTGATGAAACCGGTACGCCAGCGGCCCGGTATCAGGGCCAAAGGCGCCGCCAACAAACGGGCCAAGGCCAGTAGTGTGGATTTTAATCTGGCACCCATCAAAGCGATCCAATCAATTGTGTGAAAACCGTATTATGGCGACCCAGCCATGGT
>JAJFIE010000086.1 GCA_021775275.1 Rhodospirillales bacterium
TGGCTGAGATAGATGCAGCCAGGTCCGGGCATTTTGGTGCCGAGAACGGTAGAGATAAAGCCGGCGCTCAGCATGCCGTGGGCGATACGCCCCTCGAATACGGTCTCAGCCGCAAACTCGTGGTTCAAATGGACAGGATTGTTATCTCCGGACATACCAGCGAACATCACGATATCGGTTTCCGTAATCGTTTTGGCATATATGCCGGACATTCCTTCTTCCAACTCTTCGAAATAATAGCCGTGAATGGATTCGAACGGGTCAGCCATAGCGTCCATCATAAAACTCCAGTAACACTAAAATGTGCAGCGCAATAAAAATTGCTGCAACGCATATAAGAGACTCTGCTTACATCTATAGCAAGTAAAGATCAATATGTGGTTAAATATTGTGCGGCCGCGAAGAACGATTCTAAGATCGTGAAGACGGCTCGCGCGGTACAGTAGCGACCATATGGAGCATCTGTTCCGCCTGCCAGGCGGCGGAGATCACCCGTGCTTCACCGCCATGGGGTCCACAGAACTGCATACCCACAGGCAATCCGCTCTTTGTGACGCCCACCGGCAATGACAAGACCGGGCAGCCGGTGACCGATAATACACAGGGCAGACGCAGCCATTCCATGTAGTTTTCAAAAGTCTCGCCGCCCAATTCCTGTGGGCAACGCCACGCGACGGGAAACGGCGGCATACAGGCTGTCGGGGCCAGCAGCAGGTCATGGGTTTCATAGAATTTGGCCATGGTTTGGTACAGCGCACCGCGGTCCCGTTCTGCCTGTGCCAGTTGGCCGCCACTTTGCTTCAGGCCCTTTTCGGTATTCCAGATTATGTCGGATTTCAGGAGATCACGATGGCTTTCCAGAAGCTCACCCATTCCGGCGGCGAAAGAGGCCGCCCGAATCACATGAAACGTCTCCATAGCGGTGGTGAAATCAGGAACCTCATCGGTTATTTCCCAACCTTCGGATGCCAGGATTTCGACGGCTTTCTCACAGATTTGGACCACTTCGGGATCAACCGGCGTGATCCCCAGATCACGGCTGAACGCAGCCCGGCGGCGGCCTGAATCCGGCGCGGCGGCCATGCTGAACGGTTGATCAGGGGCCGGTTGTGCGAGCGGGTCCAGTGGATGCGCGCCAACCATGGCGTCCAGAAAAATGGCTGTATCGCGCACATTTCTGGCCATGGGGCCTTTCACCGCCATGGAATCGAACGGCATTGGGTTGGGGCCATTGGCGACCCGACCGGGGGAGGGACGCAATCCGACAATGCCACAGAAACTGGCCGGTGTGCGAAGCGACCCACCATAATCGGAGCCGGTTGCAAGCCATACCTCACCCGCCGCGAGGGCTGCCGCTGCACCCCCGGATGAGCCGCCTGCCGACCGGTCCGTATCCCAGGGCGTGGTTGTTGAAGGAAAAACCTGATTGAAAGTATTGCCGCCTGCGCCGAATTCCGGCGTGTTGGATTTGCCGATGACGATAGCGCCGTTGGCCTCAAGCCGTTCGACGACAATGTCCGATCTCTCCGGTATATGATCTGCATAGATCGGCGAGCCATAGGTGGTGCGTACACCGGCGACGTCATTTAAATCCTTGACCGCAATGGGCAGTCCGGCAAGCCATGACGGATCATCTTTCCGGTAGTCATTCTGCGCGGTGCCCGCTTCAATTGCCCTGGCGGTGGCCATGGCGCGGTCATGGCACAGCGTCGGCATGGCGTTGATCCGTCCGTCGATCTGTTCGATGCGGGCGTATGCCGCCTCGACGGCTTCGGTCGGTGAAACCTCGCCGGATTTCAGGTGGGCAATCATATGAGCGGCGCTGAGTTGGCAGAGATCAGTCATGGATACATCACACCGATCCGATCCTGCGGCGGCTTACAAGACGGGGTTGGCTCCGCATGGACTGACGCCGGGATTGCGGCGGCGGGTTTTCATCCTCAGCGGCAATGCTGTTCAGATCGATGCAGTCTTCATCGTGGCGGGGAAGTGCTGTCGGGCTGATCTCGGCCATGGAAAGGAAGTCCCGGGCCTCGAACAGGTTGGAGCGGTCCGGCGCACTTTCCCGTCGCCGGTAAATGGAGCTGAGTGTGCGTTCGATCATCGGGTGACGGTGGGGCGAGCGGCGACCGCAGAGCAAATGGGCGCGGGATATACTTTTCAGGGCGCTGTCAGCGCTGTTGCCATCATCTCGCGAATCCATCCAGCGCAGATAGGCGGCGATGGTCCATGGATGCGCGGGCATGGGTTTGAGGTGGCGTTTCTGGCACCAGTGGACGAAGTCGTTCCAGATTTTGTCGTTTGGTTGGCGTGCCATGAGTTATCCAGGGAAAGTTAGATCGCTCCGCCAGTGGAAACGAAGGATGCCAGCATGCCGTTCAGTTCCCGGTGACGGTTGCGCCACATGGCCAGATCTTCTTCATCGGCATCCGGATCGTCTTCGTCGATCATGGTCTGATTCATTTCGACCTGACCAGCGACCACGTCGATGACTTCGCGCAGGTGTTCTTCGGAAATGGCGTTGATGGTAACTTTGCCGTCGAACAACAGATCGGCGCGCTCCATGGGACCGAGGGCTTCAGATTTATCTTCCAGCTGTTTCCATTGGTCGCGCCATTCAATGAACACGGAATCATCCGCAGGGGCGGCGCCCTTCAGGTCCTCGTCAATGCGACCCATGATGGCCATGAATTCGTAGACGGAAAATTGTAGTTTCGACATACTTATCTCCTGCGCCGGAAAGCGCCAATTCGGGAACATATCAGAATCCTGATGCGGAACCTAGACGAAGCAAGCTGGAACGGCAATTCCTGATCATGTGGGTCGGGAAGGTGGTGGTGCCCCCGGGGAGAATCGAACTCCCACTCCCTTGCGAGAACGGGATTTTGAATCCCGCGCGTCTACCAGTTCCGCCACAGGGGCCCCATAATCCACAGGCGGCATCTTACCCATGCGCAGGTTCGGGTCAATCATTGTTGTTGGCGCAGTTGTCGGCATTGTATGGGCGTCGTGCTGCTGCTAAACGGGTGGCGACATTGCGACTTTATGGAGCACTTACCGCGTGATCAGGCGGCTATACGATTGGACCATGGAACTTTCCGGGCATCCGCGCGCCAAATGGGCGTTGGGCGGGGTATCGTTTATTGAAAGCTCGGTGTTTCCAATTCCGCCGGATATTCTGCTGATTCCCATGGTGCTGGCGGATCGGCAACGCGCCTGGGCATTGGCCATGATCTGCACCGTGACGTCCGTACTGGGTGGCCTGCTGGGCTACGCCATCGGCTATTATCTGTTCGATCAGGTTGGCCAACCCCTGCTGGAGTTTTACGGATACACAGCAAAATTTGCCGTTTTCCAGTCGACCTACAACCAATGGGGCGCATGGGCCGTGTTCATTGCGGGCGTCACGCCATTTCCTTACAAGGTCATCACTATCCTGAGCGGAGTCACCGCACTGGACCCGGTAACATTTATCATCGCATCCATTCTGGCGCGGGGCCTGCGGTTTTTTGTGGAAGCCGGATTGTTGTGGTATTTTGGCGAGCCCATTCGTGCATTTATCGAGCAACGGCTGCAATTATTGACCGTGGTTTTTTGTGTTTTGCTGGTCGGCGGGTTTGTTGCGGTGCGGTTTTTCCTCTAAAAAATCTATGCGCCATAATTAAAAAAACATCATGGAAACTTCAGGGATCACAACGATCATATGAGCAACTTCCTCTTCCATACAGATGGCCGACCCGACTGGGCGCGGTTGACGCCCTTTGGCGTCGCCTTCGCCTGTGTTGGTGCGCTGACAACAGCCT
This sequence comes from Rhodospirillales bacterium, assembly GCA_021775275.1. Lineage (GTDB taxonomy): Bacteria > Pseudomonadota > Alphaproteobacteria > Rhodospirillales > Casp-alpha2 > JAJFIE01. The sequence continues at coordinate 3,804 of JAJFIE010000086.1, forward strand.
ATACGGCGCAATACGGCTTTGGGCTGGAGCCCTGTATTCTGTGTTTGTATCAGCGTATTCCCTATGCCGTGGCCGGGGTATTGGCGCTGGCGGCCATCCTGATGCCGCGCGGACCCGGGCGTCAGGCTTTGCTGTTAATCTGTGTGCCGGTGTTTCTGATCGGCGCGGGTATTGCTTTCTATCATACAGGCGTTGAGCAACACTGGTGGGCCTCGGCGGCAGGATGTGGCGGCTCGCTGGCGACCTTCTCTTCGGCGGATGATCTGCAAGCCAGCCTTCTGGCGCCACCTGTGAAGGCCTGCGATGAAGTGGACTGGACCCTGTTCGGCCTGTCCATGACAGTCTACAATACCACCTTGTTTCTGATCCTTGCCGTGGCCACGGCTTACGGTATCAAGCGCATGCGACCAAAAGGTCATTGAATGACGTCAACGCCCAGAAAAACAATGGAAGACGGCATGCCGGGTGATCCAAACCGTGAGCAGGCCATTGAACGCATGATCCGCGTTGATCATGCCGGGGAATACGGGGCAGTAAGAATCTACGAGGGGCAACTGGCGGTGCTGGGAAAATCCGCCAAAGCGCCGGTTATCGAGCACATGGTGCAGCAGGAACGCGAACATCTGGGCACATTTGATAAATTAGTTGCAGACTACAGGGTGCGTCCGACGGCCATGCTGCCTATATGGCATGTAGCGGGTTTTGCGCTGGGCGCCGGAACGGCGTTGTTAGGCGAGCGGGCCGCCATGGCCTGCACGGTGGCGGTTGAAGAGGTCATCGACGAGCATTATGCCGGGCAGGTCGCCAAACTGGGCGACGAAGACGGCGATTTACGTCATACGTTTGAGAAGTTCCGCCTCGAAGAGGTGGAGCACCGCGATACGGGACTCGAACACGGGGCCGAAAAAGCGCCGGGGTACGAAGCTCTGACGGGGCTGGTAAAAGCCGGGTCCCGTTTTGCCATCTGGCTGTCAGAGCGCGTCTGATCGCATAAATTTTAAGAGGAGGTTCAATGTTTACGGTCCATAATCCATCATCCATCGCCGCCCCGGCATCAGCCTATGCGCAAGGGTTGTGCGTCGAAGGCGCGACCCGATGGCTGACCATTTCGGGCCAGGTCGGGGCGTTGCCGGATGGCAGTCTTGCGGGCAACAGCAGAGGGCAGATGCAGACCTGTTGGGATCGTATTTTCGCCATTCTCGACGATGCCGGCATGACCAGGAAAAATCTGGTCAAGATCACAGTGTTTCTGACCCGAGCGGAAGATGTCGGTCTCTACCGCAAAATCCGTGACGAGAATCTGGATGGGCACCTGGCGGCATCAACATTGTTGATCATTTCAGGCTTGGCGGACCCGGACTGGCTCGTCGAGATCGAAGCCGTCGCGGCGGCATAAAGTTCTCACCACAGTTATGCGCGTCTTCAGGATGGGCCTTGGGGAGAAAGTCACATGGTACAGGCTTCCCGGGCCGTTAAACGCACGCCAGATCTCATTTATACCGTAGCTTGAAGATCAGGATGGTCCCTGCCAGAACGAGGGTAGCGCCATTGGCCGCGATCAGCGGCAGGTCTGTCGTCAATATGCCGTATGACAACCACAGAGTGATGCCTGCGCAGAAGGACAGGAAGGTCAGAAGCGAAATATCCGTTGTTGAGTGGGAGCGCCAAACCTTGATCACCTGAGGCAGAAAGGCGAGCGTGGTCAATAGGGCCGCCCCGAATCCCAAAAGCGTCACACCGTCCACATCATATGTCATCGCTGCCTCATCATCGAAGTTTCCAATATATTATTTTGCGATTTTTCCGAGATACCTTTCAAGCCTTCGGCGTTAGGTGGATGGTTTCGCCAAGACCTGTACGGCAATTTCACTTTCCCGGAATTTTTCTGATAGGGGTAGATCAACCCAGAAGGTGCTCCCCTTGTCGACTTCGCTCTCGAAATCCATATGCCCTCCCAATGCCTCAATCAGTTGCTTGGTGATGGTCAATCCGATTCCCGTGCCTTCGATGTTCTTGCCCTCTTTTCCAATGCGGTCGAAGGGCTCGAAGACTGCGTCTCGCTTGTCAACCGGAATACCATGGCCAGTATCCGTTACACTGATTCTAAGGAATCCATCGGGCCTCAGGTCACAATCCAGAGTGGCCGTTCCCGCATCGCGGTTATATTTGATCGCGTTGGCCAGCAGATTAAGAAGAATCTGTCCAAGACGTGTGGTGTCGGTGCGGATAGAGGGCAGATCTTTTGTGGTTCCCTGATCCACCAGCGTTATGCCCCGTTTCTCCGCCAGAACATTTGCCGTCAAAAGGGTTTGTTGCAGAATGTCCTGAGGTTGAATATCTTCGATGTTCAGCTGAACATTTCCAGTTTCGATCTGCGCCAAGTCGAGAAGATCCTCGATGAGAGCCGACAAAAGACTCCCACCGGAAAGGATATTCCTAACAGAGTCCGATTGCGCCTTGCTCAATGAGTTTTCATGATCCATCTGTAACAACTGGGCAAACCCAAGGATCGCGTTCAGTGGCGTCCGGAGTTCATGGCTCATGGATGAAAGAAATTGTGATTTCGCCTCGCTGGCCGCCTCGGCTCTCTGCTTCTCGAAGGATAGTTCCTCCGCCAGGTGCGCCATGTCAGCAGCCTGGGCCTGATAACGTTCCTGAGTATCCAGTTGATCGGTAAGGTATCGCTCCAGCGTTTGCTCGTTCTCCCGTAGAGCCTTTTCCAATTTCACGTAGTCGGATAAAGTTACCTCCAATACTTCGATTTCATCGATCAACTGGGCTTTCGACTTGTGAAATCTGGTTTGGCGCGAATCTTTTAAAACAGACAAACAACCCCCTGACTGCCAAGATCGGTTCCATCGAATCGACGAGTTTCCACTGCATCCGTAATGAAATCAATCACACAATAGTATATGAGAGTCCATTGAAAATACAAAGTAGATGGTTGCGTCTTTTTTTAGAATAGACGACCTAGTTTTTCCCTCTCAAGTGCTTGCGGGTCAGGCCCGAAATCACGCCGCGCATGGTACGGACTTCCTGATCCGTTAAGTGAGCGCGCTGGAACATGGTGCGAATGTTGAGGATCATGGCCGGGCGTTTTTCCGGTGGGCGGAGGAATCCGCATTTATCCAGTTCATGTTCAAGGTGCTCGAACATGTGCAGCAATTCCTGCTTGGTGGCGGGAACCGTCTCCCGGGTCGACGCGCCATCGTGCCACGCACTCATATCAAGACCCGTCTGATACCATTCGTAACCGACACAGAATACGGCCTGGGCGAGATTAAGCGACTTGAAGGCAGGGTTAAGCGGAACTGCGAGAATGGTGTCGGCCATGACTACGTCGTCGTTGGCCAGACCTTTGGCTTCCGGGCCGAACAGCACGCCGGTTTTGATGCTGTCACGGGCGGCGGCATGGATTTCCGGCGCGGCTTCCCGTGGGGTCATAACGGTTTGCACGGAATCTCTGGGGCGTGCGGTGGCGGCGAACACCCGTTGCAGGTCGGCCACGGCATCGGCAGTGCTATCAAATACCCGGGCGCCGTCAATGACGCTGTCGGCGCCGGACGCGGCGGCGCGGGCCTTGTCGCTTGGCCAGCCATCCCTTGGCTGCACCAGCCTTAAGTCATACAGCCCGTTGTTCAGCATGGCGCGGCAGCACATGCCGATGTTTTCACCAAGCTGGGGCTGGACCAGAATGATGGCAGGCGCGCTGTCGGGGGTGATATCGGTTTGGTGCTGGGTGGAATCCGTACCGGCCACGGATGTCTCCGATCTTGTTTAAGCGGTGTCTGGTCCTGATTGATCGCGTTGCAGCTTGTACACCAGACTGTCGCGCAGGGCATTATAGGACGCATCGATAATGTTGGTCGAGACACCCACCGTATTCCAGTGCTCGCCGTTGCTGTCTGCCGATTCAATCATCACCCGGGTCACCGCGCGAGTACCATCATTTGGTGTCAGGATGCGGACCTTGAAGTCTACCAGATGCAGGTCTGCAAGTTCGGGATAGATGGGTACCAGAACCTTTCGCATGGCTGCATCGAGTGCATTGACCGGGCCGTTTCCCTCGGCCACGGCCATGTACATTTCATCATCCACGGTCAGTTTTACGGTGGCTTCCGAGATGGTGATCAGATCGCCTTTGGCATTCCAGCGTCGCTCGTCAATGACCCGGAAACTGGCGCAGCGGAAATATTCCGGAATGCCCTCCAATTCGGACCGGGCCATGAGTTCGAAACTGGCTTCCGCACCGTCATAGGCATAGCCGTCGAACTCGCGGGCCTTCACCATGTCGACCAGACGCGCCACCTTTGGATCATCGACTTCCAGATCAATGCCGATTTCACGAAACCGCGCCATGATATTGGATCGACCGGCCTGATCGGAAACAACGATATGACGCAGATTGCCCACAGAGCCGGGGTCGACGTGCTCATAAGTTCGCGGGTCCTTCTCCACGGCGGATACGTGAAGCCCGCCTTTATGGGCGAAGGCCGAGTCACCCACATAGGGCTGTGTCCTGTCGGGTGCGCGGTTCAACCGCTCATCAACCAGACGGGACAAATGCGACAGCCGTTTCAGGCCATCTGCCGAAATTCCAATGTCATAATCCATTTTCAGCATCAGGGTAGGGATCAGGGTGACCAGATCTGCATTGCCACACCGTTCGCCAAGGCCATTCAGCGCGCCTTGTATCTGTCGCGCGCCGGCACGGACAGCGGCCAGACTGTTGGCCACGGCGTTGCCCGTGTCGTCGTGGCAATGAATGCCGAGATGAGTGCCGGGAACGTGCGCGCACACGGCGGTCACGATCTCGGTGATTTCATGGGGCAGGGTGCCGCCATTGGTGTCGCACAAAACAACCCAGCGCGCGCCTGCGTCATAGGCTGCCTTGACGCACCCAAGCGCGTAATCGGGGTTTTCCTTGTATCCGTCAAAAAAGTGTTCCGCATCGAACAGAATTTCAGCCTTTTTGTCAGCGGCGAATTTTATGCTGTCACCGATCATAGCGACATTTTCATCACGCTCGATCTCCAGCGCAACATCCACATGAAAATCCCAGGTTTTTCCAACCATGCAGATAACATCGACTTTTGCGTCGAGGAGTGCATTAAGACCCGGGTCGTTATCGGCGCTGCGCCCCGCCCGACGGGTCATGCCGAAGGCGCTGAGGCGTGATGTGGTCAGTTTCGGTAAATCGGCAAAGAATGAGTCGTCCGTCGGATTGGCGCCCGGCCAGCCGCCTTCGATATAATCCACACCCAGGGCGTCCAGTTCTCGCGCAATAGCCGCCTTGTCCAGGGGGCTAAAATCCACGCCCTGGGTCTGTGCGCCGTCACGCAGGGTGACGTCATAGATATAAACGCGGTCCGTGGTCATGCGCCCGAATGCTCCAATTATCCCAAATTGTCACAGAACGCGGGAGATTGCCTGATTTGACACCAAGCCTCAAGGTCAAATGACTTTATCCGATGTTTTGGGGGAACAAATTATGTGTTCTTGATGGTAGGGGGTTTTTATAAGTATTCTCGTATGTTAACGGCATAAAACGGCAAGGGCGGAGAACTTTCCGGAAGATGAGTGACGAACCGACAGACGACGGTGAACAGATTATCACCATGGATGACCCCCGGTATCTGGCCCTGCATGAGCGGGCCAAGGGCACCAACGTCAATGAACAGACTCTGCTTGCAACGGATTACCTGAATCATTTCAATGAGGTCGTCATGCTGTTGGAGATGATTCCCGACATGCCCGATATGCTGGATGAAGCCAAGGAGTGGCAACCCAAACCCTACAAGGATCATTTCGCCGAAAGCTCAATTGCCGATCGTGAATTGGCGGTAGAAGCCTACGATTTTGTGCCGACGAAGTACAAAACGCCGTTCGAGCAGACGATTTCGCAGTTAAACCGGTTGGTTGCATCGAGCCTTGGCCGTCTGGAGCAGGACCTGGCAGAAGGAAATGTGGACCTGGCCCGGGAAAATGCGTCGGCCCTGTCCATAACATTGCAACGCCTGACCGATATGGCGGGCGGTATTATTCATGGTAGCGAACGTACCATGGACCAGTCCGAGATTGATGTTCTTTTAGGGGATTAAGCAT
>JAJFIE010000087.1 GCA_021775275.1 Rhodospirillales bacterium
CCGATCGTCAACCTAGAATACTTCAACCGGGCCGCTGAAATCCAGAACCTCCACCTCGTCAAATACGAAAATCCCGACTGTTTTCACGACTCCATACTCCGGTTTCAAATCTTGTAAGACCAAGGGAAGGCAATAATACTATTGTTACAGGATATGACACCCCCAGGCGGAAGGGCGCCGCCGGTATTTCCGCCGTGGAGAAAGCCATGAAGGTTCGGCGATTACTCGACAGGCCAATTATCACCGCCGCTATGGATGATCGTCTGGGCGCCAACATCAATGGGCCGTCACCCATGGCCGTGCCGGACTGGATCGATAATCCGTTGGGGCGATTTTATCTCTACTTCGCCGACCACCGGGGACTCTACATCCGTCTTGCCTATGCGGATGCGGTGTCCGGACCCTGGCGCATCCATGCGCCCGGCTGTCTGGACCTGGCGGACTCTTTGTTTGCGACCGAAGACCTGGGCTCACCGGCGCAGGTGGGAAAAAATTTCACCTACGCCCACGTGGCCTCGCCCGATGTGCACGCGGTTTCCCATGAGCGTCAAATTCGCCTCTATTATCATGGCCTTACACTAACAGGCGAGCAGATGACCCGCGTCGCGGTATCCGACGACGGGCTGACCTTCCGCGCCCGACCCGGGCTTCTTGGGCCGACGTATTTCCGGTGTTTCGTCTGGCGGGGCAAATGGTATGCGCTGACCCATCCTGATCAGGTATTTTGTTCCGGCGACGGTCTTGACGGTTTCCACCCTGTAGGCGCCCTGGGCGATCCGGGTATCCGCCATACTGCGGTGATGGTGCGCGGCGATCTGGCGCATGTGTTCTTCTCCCGCATCGGTGATGCGCCGGAACGGATTTTGCGCGGCGCCGTCAATCTGGCCGCCCCGGAAACCGAATGGCGGCTAGAAAACGTGGAAGACGTCATCACGGCAGAAGCCGACTGGGAAGGCGGTCACCTGCCGATCACGCCATCCGTGGCCGGGGCCGCCCGCGAGCCGGTCAACCAGCTGCGTGACCCGGGCGTGCTGGATGTTGCTGGCCGGGCTTATCTGTTTTATTCAACCGCAGGGGAATCCGGTATTGGCGTCGCGGCGCTTATGGGGCTGTCCTGACTTATCCACTGCCTTTCCCGTCACCGTCACGGGTCGCCGCAGGGCTCTCTTCTTCGTCAGAAACTTCGTCGTTCTCGATGACGACAGAGCCGGGCGGCGGCAGGGAGCCGACATCAAGTTCCACGGAAAGGCGATCATAATTCACACCGCCCATGCCGTCGGCATCTTCGCGGGTCAGGTCGACGTCCCAGTCCTCGAGGTATTCAGGCGTCGGATACCCGGCGGGGATATCGCCGCGGATCACAGCGGCGCGCATGTCTTCATCTTCGCTGTCATGCAGGTCAAACATCAGATGGGCCGGCGCCTGGTCATCTTCGCTGGCATCATAGTCTTCGTCATTACGGGCATGGCGGCTTAACTCATCGAGCACAAACAGGGACTCTTTCTGTCGCTCGTACTCTTCGCGCACCTCGTCCGACATGGTCCTGTTGGGGCGGAAGAACCACACCAGAACAATTCCCGGCACACCAAACAGCAACCAGCCGGGAATCTGTAGCACGGTGACAATCACCGGGTCCCACAGGGCAGGGGCGAACTTCTCGATACGGATTTGCGTCAGGATCAGGGTGCGTGGTGAATAGGCATACCACACATCCAGGGCCGGCGCCCACATGCCGCCGGTACCAAGCAGCGTCAGGTAGGGATCCATCGCCGTTATCAGAAAGGCCATGAGCAGCAACGCCCAGCCGACATAAAACAGAAGTCGCATGGCCGAATGATACTCCGCCGTTCGTATGAAAGCGACATGCTACTGCGGTGCGGTTATGCCGGGCCTTGCCGCCTGATCCAGTCATGGAACAGCATGGCGTCCGCACCCATGGGCCGGGCGAGGGAGGACAGCAGGTAATAGCCGGATTCGGTGGTGACGGACAGGTCGCCCAACGGCCGCACCAGACGGTCATCGTTCAGGAAACTGTCGACCAGATGACGCCAGCCCAGGGCCATACCATGGCCGTCGGCGGCGGCCTGCAAGACCAGCGGGTAATTGTTGATGGTCATGCCGTGGTGTTCGACCGGTATATCAACGCCGTTTTCCGTTAACCAGACCCGCCACGACATCCAGTCCCAGTGATCATCCTCCAACGCGAGCAATGTCTGGCGTGTCAGGTCTGCCGGCGTATTAACGGGACCATGTCGGGTCAGGTAGGCGGGGCTGCACACGGGAAACACATCCTCGCCGAACAACGGTGTGGCCTCATATTCCGGCCAGCTTCCATCGCCATGAAGCAGTGACAGGTCGATGGGATCGGCCAGACATTCCGCGTCGTCGTCGGATGCCACCAGCCGGACCAGGATGTCAGGGTTGTCGTGGCGAAATCCGGCCAGCCGGGGCATGAGCCACAGGGCGGCGACGGAGTGATCCGCACCGATGGTCAACCTGCGCTCGCCACCCGTTGAGCGGACTTGCTCCGCGGCGTTAGCCATATGGGACAGCGCCAGCGATACGGTGTGTTGCAGGTCGCGTCCCTCGTTTGTCAGGGTCACGGCACGGTTGGCGCGGGTGAACAGGCGCACGCCCAGGTCTTCTTCCAGCAACCGTATCTGGCGGCTGATGGCGGCCTGGGTCAGGTGTAGCTCCCTGGCCGCAATGGTGAAGCTCAAATGCCGTGCCGCCGCATCGAAGGCGACCAGGGTGCCGAGGGGCGGGAGGCGCTTGCCAAGAAAACGCATTAACAATCCTTATGTATTTGGCATAGAAATTATCGTTTTTCATTCAGGATTCATAATAATAAATTATTTAGATAAATTCCAGGTTAGGTCAGCGTCAGATTCGGGGAGATTCCAGCCATGAGCACGCCTGCGTTAAAATACACCAAAGACGATGTCGCTTTTTCGAAAGAGCCGCTTGAGGCCTATACGATTCCGGCCCGCTATTATCAGGACTCCGGGATCTATGAGATGGAGAAGGAAGCCATCTTCTACCGGAACTGGTGGCTGGCCGGGCATGTTTCCCGCCTGCCCGAGCCGGGATCATACCTGCGCGTGGATATCCATGATCAGGGCATCCTGCTGGTGCGCGGCCGCGATGGTGAAATCCGCGCGTTCTATAATGTATGCCAGCACCGTGGCCACGAACTGGTCAAGGATGACGCAGGCAAGATGAGCAATCTGATGGTCTGTCCGTATCATGCGTGGGCGTTTGATCTGGAAGGCGGGCTGGTCAGGGCCCGGAACACCGAACAGCTGCCGGGCTTCAACAAGTACGATTTCAACCTGAAAACTGTCCGTGTGGCAGAGCACTGCGGCCTGCTGTACGTCAATCTGGACCCGGATGCAGAACCCCTGGACGCGGTGACGGAAAATCTGGGGAACGAAATCCGCGCC
>JAJFIE010000088.1 GCA_021775275.1 Rhodospirillales bacterium
ATGTCACTGCTCAGGTTGATTTCACCGCCATCGAGCGCATTGCGGAGTGCAACCACGGCCTCGGTGTTGCCCTCAACCGTCAATGTGCGGGAAAAGAACAGCGCATCGCCGTCGGCCCGTCCCTCCAGCAAATCAATCAGGCTCTGCAATGGCCCCTTGATCCAAGCCGTAACATTCACATCCTCACCGTCGCGGACAGCACTCAGGTGCGGGGCAGCTTCATCCAACACCAGCAGGAAACAGAACGGCAGATCAACGGGATCAATCAGGAACCGCGGCGCGGTCACTCCGGACATGCGTTCAAACACGTCCGGGTGACGGCGCGCCATCAACGTCATGATCCGGGACAGCACCGGCTGAAGCGGCGCCAATGGCAGGGGCTGAACGGCCAGGCCGAACAAAAGGACAGGGGAAAACCGGGGCGCGACACCGTTCGGGTAGATCACGAAAAGCTCCAATTTGGAATAATAATAATGTAATACTTCCAAATACTTAGGAGATTTTCGCTCTTTGACGCCATGCCGTCAATACATGGCGAGGCGTGTCGAAATTTATTCCCCGGCCTGCGCCGTCAACGCCATGCCTTCTGGCACGCCATAGGGGCGATCATGGTGGAGCGCCGGTATTTTTGCCCGCGCTTCCACGACTCTGGAAGGATCGATCTCGGCAATCACCACGTCCTCTTCATCCCCATGGCCATCGGCCAGAACCTCGCCCCAGGGGTCGATAATCAGTGAATGGCCATAGGTGTGGGCACGGCCATGTTGGCCGTTTTGGCACGGCGCGATGACGTAGCATCCGGTTTCAATGGCGCGGGCGCGCAACAGCGCATGCCAATGGGCTTGTCCCGTGGTTCGCATGAAGGCTGCCGGCACACCCAAAAAACTGGCCCCGGCCTGCGCCAACGCACGATACAAATAGGCGAACCGCAGATCATAGCAGACGCTCATGCCGAACAATCCCCATGGTGTGGGTGCTACGACCGCCTTATCGCCGGGCTCAAACACATCGGATTCCTTGTAGCTTTCACCATTGCCCAGTTCCACATCGAACATGTGAATCTTGTCATAGCGCGCCTGAATAACGCCGGCCGGGTCGATCATGAATGAGCGATTGCGCAGTCGAACACCACCATCATCAATGCCCAGCGATCCGAGCAATATCCACGCACCTGTTTCCTGTGCGAGGTCAGCAAACATCGGCAATGCGGGATGCTTACCTTCGGGCACCGCGCCCGTCTGCAATCCATCGTCGCCGACGTTCAGGCAGGAAAAAAACTCCGGCACAGCGATAAGGTCCGCGCCTTCATCACGGGCGCGGCGGGTTAACTCCGCTGACCGTTCAAGGGTCGCCGACATATCGGCGCCAGCGCAGTTCTGTACGCATGCCGCCTTGAATATATCAGTACCAGGTTCTTTTGGCATGGCTCATGACCCTTCCATAATATCCTTGATACGATACCACACATTGACCATGGGCAGGCCCAGTGGAACGAAATCCCGTAACAGAACACTCGGATGACGGATGCTGTCAAATCCGGTCGCACCTTCTTCGGTACCGAGGACTTTGTTGGCGACCCGCCATCCCAGATAGGGCGCCATGGCAACGCCGGAGCCCGAATAACCGAGAGCGTAATGCACACCGCCCGGTGTCTTGCCGATGTGCGGCAGGTGATCCCGGGAGAATCCAAGGGTGCCCAGCCACGAATGGCTCACCCGGATGTCCCTTAATTCCGGGAACAATCCCACAAGCAGCCGCCGCAGGGAAATGGCGCTCTTCGCCGGATCGATGTGATTGAGCGCCGCCCTCGCCCCCAACAAGATTCGCTGGCCGTCCGGAGATGAACGGTAATAGCAGTGTTGTGACCGGGTCTCGACAATCATCCGTCCACCAGGGATCATCGCCCTGACCCGATCCACACCCAGAGGCTCCGTGGCGATCATATAACTGGCGATAGGAATAATCTTACGGCGCAACGAGGGTTCCGCACGTTTGGAATATCCATTGGAGGCGACAATGACCTCACCGGCGCGAAAAGTCCCCCGCGTGGTTTGCACCAGAAAGGCCGCATCTGCTCGCTTGATGGCCGTGACTGCTGTCTGCGCCGCCACCTGCACACCGGCGGCTACGGCCTTTTCCAGAATATCCCGATAGAACTTCGCCGGATGCAACCCGCCATGTGATGTATACACACAGCCACCGTGATAGGCATCAACAGCAACCTCGCGGTGTTGTTCGGAACGCGGCACCATGTGGGCTTCCATGCCAATTTTCTTTTGCAGAAAATCCACTTCCCGACCGATGACCTCATAATCGCCTCGCTGCCACGCGCCACGAAACCGGCCACACCGCTTGAATTCGCAGTCGATGCCTTCGCTTTCGATAAGTCCTGTGGCATACTCCAGCGCCCGCAGCCCTTCACGCAGAACTTCCTCGGCAACGACGTCGCCGTATTGTCGTGACAGATCGTTAAACCCGACCCGGTGGCCGCTGCCGATCATGCCGCCATTGCGGGTGCTGGCGCCAAATCCCGGGTCTTCTGTCTCAATCAGGACCACAGCGCGACCGGCGCGGGCGCATGTCAGCGCTGCTGTCGTACCGGTATACCCGGCGCCAACGACGGCCACATCGACTTCCTGCGGCAGAGATGTGGGCTGTCCACTTGCCGGAGGGGCGGCTTCCCACCACCAGGGTGCAAACCGGACGTCTCCGGTGAAGGCGGGATTGTTCATGAAGCGGCTATTTCCATGAAATTGCGAAACAGAATACGGGCATGACGGTTGAAATCGTCAATGCTGGCATCAGAGTCCTCGATGAATCCCGGCATGGCGCCTTTGCCCATAACTTTTTCAACGGCCTCCTTGTAAGCCGGTATATCGCCCCATTCCGGCACCGTGTTGCGGGTTACCTCTACATGGTACTGAATGCCCCAGGCACGGTCCCCGACACGTAACGCCTGTACCAGACAATCATCCGTGGATGCCAGAATATGCGATCCTTCAGGCGCTTCTGCTACGTGCACACCATGCCACTGCACGGCCTTGTGAACCGGATCAAAACCCATGAGCAGCGGATCTATGGCGCCGGGTGGCGTCAGTGAAATATCTATGACGCCGACTTCCGATACAGGCATCTTGCCACACCGCCCACCAGCGACTTCGCCCAATAGCTGATGGCCAAGACAGACGCCCAGAAACGGCATCTTGCGCTCCAGCACCGCTTCACGAATGGCGGCTTTTTCTTCGATCAACCAGGGATAACGGTCTTCCTCCCACACGTCCATGGGGCCACCCATGACCCAGAGCGCGTCATAATCGCCCAGCGCAGGGATGGCTTCGCCGTCCTGCAATTGCACCGCATCCCATTGGACACCGTCTTCGGCCAGGAAGTCGCGAAAAATGCCCGGATGCTCGAGGACATGATGTTGAAAGACCAGCATTCGCATAATGACAGGCTCCTATCCGCGCATCTGTTCCGCCTTGGGATCAAACAATACTTCGGTGAAGATGGTTGCCGGGCGTTTTTCACCAAGAATTTCAATCTCGAACTCTGCCCCATCGGCAATCATTTCTGTTGGGACAAACCCCATGGCGACAGACTTTTCAGAGTAGTGGGCATAGCCGCCGGATGTGACAAAACCAATGACATCATTACCCTTCCAGATCGGCTCGTCCGCATTCACATCGGCATCATCCGCATCGACGATGAAGGTAACCAAGCGGCGCGATGGCGGATTCTCCTTCTCCGCCACGGCGGCATTACGACCAATGAAGTCGTTTTTATCAAACCGGATGAACCGGTCCAGCCCGGTTTCGGCGGCCGAATAATCCGGCTTGTATTCCCGCATCCACGAGCCAAAGGATTTCTCCAGCCGGAGCGACATCATGGCCCGCATGCC
>JAJFIE010000089.1 GCA_021775275.1 Rhodospirillales bacterium
GCAAGCCGCCATGCGTCGGAGCATCACCGATAACATCGCCGAACTGGGGGAGTGGATAGAAGGCGTCGAGAGCCGTCGCTTCGATCTCCTGTGCCTCGGTGAAAACCACGACGACTATATTCGACGGTTTGCTGCCGAAAATGTCTTCAATGTGCTTCGTTTTGATATTCTGGTGCTTGAAGCAACGCCGGGCGAACTGAACGATATCCTGGACCGCATTGATGCGGGGGATGCCAGGGTGGAGTTGCTCGGTGCGGATCTGGCGTACGCAATTCGTGCCATTCGACAGGCCAATCCCGAAGTTGAGATTATAGGTATTGAAGAGACCGACGCGCAACGTGAACGTCGTCAGGAATTATTGGAGGGTGGTAGGGAGACATCCATAGAACAAAACCTTCGCAAGATTTATCAGCCGGGCAAACGCCATTTACTGCTCTTTGGCGCGTTCCATTGTTCGAATACATGGAACTGGCTTTTCTACCGGCTGCGGCAGAACCCCGATGGACTGGCGAATGCCAAAACCAGAAGCATCCGCCTCAACCGGGAGCATATTGAAGGCCCGGTTGAGGCATTTACCTACTTCCTTGATGAAATCGATGTAATTCCCAAAGAACATTTCGCGATCAAGGACAACGCGCGCCTGCCACCAGAGATAAAGGAGTGGTTCCCGTTTCTGCAGGCCAATGAACTGGGTATTTCGGAATCCATGGTGGTCTTCCGGCCATAGATAGAGTGAGCCTCGGTGCTAAAGGGTCATCAATCGACCGAAGCCCGTAATCGGCTTTTTATACCCGGCCATCCGCAGGGATTGCCACAACATCGCCTGATTACTGGTTACAACAGGCAGGCCAAAGCGTTGTTCAAGGGCGTCAATATGCTCGGCGATGATTAGCGCCGTGCATGAGAAAAACAGCGCCTCGGTTTCATCGTTAAGAACAGCCGTGACCGCCTTGGCGAGGTCTTCCATGGGGATGGATGCGATTTCACGATCGATGGTCAGGCCAAAGCCCGTCATGCCGGTCAATTCACACCCCTCATTAACCAGGTAATCTTCCATGGTCGCATTAATGGCATTCGTGTAGGGCGTGACCACACCGATCTTTGAAACTTCAAGTCGATTAAAGGCTTCAACAGCGCCTGTGATGGGTGTTGAGCAGGGAATGTCGGGATGGGCGGCGCGAATGCGGCTGGCCACGTTGTCATAGCCGATCGTGACCGTGCCTGACGTGCAACTGTAGGCGATTACATCTACGTTGAGACGTGCATCAATCAGGCGCGCAGCATCGGTCATCCCTTCGGCCATGGCCATCAGGCCTTCTGGCGTGCAATTCGATGCATAGGCAATTCGCGATACATAGAGGGCGATATCATCATCCGGAATCATCCGGCGCCACTCAGGCTCTGTCGCAGGGTCAGTGGCGAGCGCGATCAAACCGAGGCAGGCATTTTGGCCCGGCACCGCTTGTGGCATGAAGGAATGATAGGGTTGTTCCTGATCAGCGATCACGTGTTGCGCTTGAGACATAAAATTTTCCAGACATTCTGTATCAATCCGAAGGTTTGTTATTCATGGCACGCGAGAGGTGTTTTGGATAGAGGAAAGTATCTAATCGATGATCGGTGCGCGTTCCTGCCGGGGCGGGTGATCGAACATTTCCCTGTAGCATTTAGAGAAATGCGAGGCTGAAACAAACCCACAGGCAACGGATACATCAAGGATCGACATGGATGTCTGGGAAAGCAGAAGCCGTGCGCGTTTCAGTCGCAGTTCCATATAATATTTGGCCGGGGTCGTTTTCAGGTACTTCATGAACAACCGTTCCACCTGACGGACTGACAAACTGACGCTGCGCGACAACTCGTCGCGGTCCAGCGGTTCTTCCAGATTACCTTCCATCTGTTCGATAATTGCGATCAGTTTGGGGTGACTGATTCGCAGACGCTGTCGCACGGGCATGCGTTGCGGTGCTTCGGGGTCGTTTGTTGCCATGTATGAGAACTGCTCAGCAACGGCGACACTCAGATCATGGCCATGTTGTCTGGCGATCAGGTGCAGCATCATGTCCAGTGTGGCGCCGGACCCAGCCGAGGTAAAACGATCCCGGTCGATTTCATACAACTTGGTGGTGACATCAAGTTCCGGGAACTCCTCGGCAAATCCGGTCAGGTATTCCCAGTGAATTGTGCAACGATAACCGTCAAGCAACCCGGCTTTCGCCAAAACATAAGCCCCACCCGATGTGCCGCCAATTCGTGTTCCATGGCGCGCCATGTGTCGCAGCCATGAAAATGCGTGCCGGTTATCATAGGACTGTGGGTCGATGCCGGCGGAAACGATGATCACGGGATATTCTTCAACGTCGTCAATGCTACGGTCAGGAACCAGGGTGATTCCGCTACTCGATGGGACAGGTTCGCCGTCAATGGAAAACAGCTCCCATGTGTATAATTCCTGGCCGCTCATGCGGTTGGCCGAACGTAGGGGTTCCACCGTCGCCGTGAACGACAACATGGAAAACTGGGGGATAAGGAAAAAACCAACCCGCTGTGCCCCGGATGAAGGCATGGGTATCGGCTCTGGCCCTAGCATTTGAAATCTCCCCGCACCGTGCCGTGTCACAACGATGATTCTTTTCTTGCTGCAAAAGTGTAACCATCAAAAGCGATTGTCGCAATCAGTCAAGTCGATGTCGTATCGTGTATGAGCATGAAAGCTTTTCAATTTACGGACAAAATCAATCGTCAGCATTGACAGAACGCTACAGAACGCCCAAGAAACTCTCCGCTCCTCGGGTTTTAACAAGTTTTGCCGGGCGAACGGGCTGAAGTACATGGGAAAGTGTGTTGTGAACGACCATACTGCGCAAATGACAGGTATAATTGATCCGGTCACTATCGACAGATCGGTAATCACACGGCGCATTGGTTTTGTGCTTGTCCCGCAGTTCAGCATGATCGCCTATGCCTCGGCGGTCGAAGCCCTGCGTCACGCCAACTATGTGAGCGACCGGACAATTTACGAGTATGAGACGTTTTCGGTTGATGGTGCGCCCGTCGAGGCGAGTAACGGGATGGTGTTACAGGTCGGGCGTTCCGTAAAGGACATTGAAAAGCTCGACATCGTCTTTGTCTGTTCCGGTCTGGACGTGCAAAAGAATTCAGATATGGATGTGGTCAAACATCTGCGGCGTCTGGCGACACACGGCAGCCACGTTGGCGCCATTTGTACGGGCGCATTCATTCTTGCACAGGCTGGATTGCTGGATGGTTACCGGTGCACCATTCATTGGGAAAACCTGTCCAGCTTTGGCGAGCAGTTCCCGGAAATCGAGGTCATTGCCGAACTCTATGAAGTCGATCGAACCCGCTATACATGCGCCGGTGGAACGGCGGCGCTTGACCTCATGCTGCACCTGATTACCAACCATGCAGGACATAAGGTGGCTGCTGCTGTTGCCGATCAACTGATCCACCACCGTATCCGGGAAGGCAGCGAAGGACAGCGTATGGCGCTCCGTGCGCGGTTGGGGGTCTCGCATCCCAAACTGCTATCGGTAATCAGTTCCATGGAAGAAAATCTGGAATATCCGGTCAATTGCAGC
>JAJFIE010000090.1 GCA_021775275.1 Rhodospirillales bacterium
TTCCGCTGACGCCGCTCAGGGCATCGTTCTTCAACTCGCGAACCAGCAAACGGTGTGGCTGTTCCGAGGTCATGAAAATGTGGTGGGCGCTGGCCGAACCGAACCCGAAGCGGCCGTAGTAGGTCAGCTCGCCCACCAGCAGAACGATCCGGTGCCCCTGATCCCGCGCGACCTCCAGCCCATGCTCGATCAGTGCTGCGCCAATGCCCTGTCCCTGGTGATCCGGCGCAACACCCAGAGGCCCCAAAAGCAGGGCCGGAATATCGCCACCTATCGCGACTGGCCAAAATCGGATGGTGCCAACCAGATCCTGGTCCTGCACGGCGACAAAACGCAGGTCGGGAATGTCGTCAACGCCCCGGCGAAACGAATACGAAGCCTTGGTAAAACGATCTTCACCGAAGGCCAGGTCAAGCAAAGCTTCAATGGAGGCGGCGTTTTGCCGCCGTTGGGCTGAAATATCGAACATTTGGGTGGTCCTCGACTACATCGGTTGCATACGGGCTGATCAGACTGTGCTGCGACAGACCGTTGTCCGGGAACCTGTTCGAATTTCGATTAGGGAAATTAGTTCAGAGTGCTTGGCGCCGGATGCGTTAACGGACCGCAGCGAAAATTCGCTGACGGCGTCGTCGTCGCAGAGTGGTGACGTGAACCGTAAACACGGCGCATCTCCGAAAAATCAACAAGGATCAAGTGCTTACGGCTCACTGGTTGTTTTGTCAACCGTATCCGGTTTTGCCCGCCGCTCAATGGTTGTCGCCGCAACGCCACCGAGCACCATAGCGGCGCCGATGGTCATGGGCAGTGTGAACGTCTCATCAAGGATCAAGACGCCGAATATCACAGTGGTGACCGGGGTCAGCAGCAGGAACGGCGACAGTTTGCTGAGCGCGCAAGTCGCCAACAGATGATACCAGACGCTGTAGGCCAATGCCGTCATGATCAGACCGAGGTAGAGAACAATGCCCCAGTCGGTCCAGGCGGCCCCGGTAATGGCCTGCCATTGATCGTTTTCGATCAGCAGTGAGGCGATGAACATCTGCGGGGCGGCGAACATGGCGACCCAGGCCAATAGCACGGGCCCCTTGACCTCGCGAAGCTGGCTGACCATGACCTGACCCACGGACCACGTCATAGCCCCGGTAGCGACAAGGCCGACATAAACAAGATTGCCTTCGAGCCGAGGTTCCCCGGCGATCACCGCGACACCACCGAACGCCAGCGCCATGCCAAGGGATCGTTTCCACCCGAGGCGATCTTTCAAGAATATTGCGGCCAACAGCGCCAGGAACGGCCCTTCAAGCTGCACCACAATAACCGCTGTGGACGCATCAATCCCTTTCAATCCATAGAAGGTAAAGCCGTACTGGATTGTCGCGCTGATCAGGGCGATAAGAAATATTCGCCGCATGAAACCCCACGGCGGTCGGGTGAACCATACCAGAACCAGTGCCGCCAGAGTGAACCGCATGCTCATGAGGAGAAACGGCGGAAACTGATACATGCCGACCTTCGCCATAGCAAAGCCCAATCCCCATGTGGTCGGAATGATCAATGCGAGAAGAATTTGCTTGGGCGACAAGGGTTGTGCCCTCCGGGTTAAGGCAATGAATTGAAGGAAATCAGCGCATCCACGTGTCGCCACTTGTAGCCGGTTTCACAACAGGCCGCACTGAAAATCAATGTGGTTTTTACCCTCAAGGGTCGCTGTTTTCGGATGCGCCATAATCGGTCGGGAAACGACACCGGACAGGAGTCCGCAATGCCGCAGACGTCAACGGGTTTCGGAGCACAAGGCGAATCGGTTAACGCTGATTCGCCAAATGTCGGAATGCATCGTCAGAAACACCCGGAATCATCGGGTGTTTGTTCTGTTTGGTTAAATTTATATATTCTGTTTATGTGTTGTGTAATAATTACTTACATTCAATACCTCATCTATCACATATATATGGGTGATGGCGAGATATATCATTAAGTGGCAAAATAAGACCGAAAGGTTGTGTCTTTCGGGATCGTCCCGGAGCCGGTGTTGCCGGTTGTGTCGGGCAATGAGGACTGGTGTGTCTGGTTCACGCGTTTGGTTAAGGCAATTAGGTGCGAACGTCTCTCGACTGGCGGTCATACCGTGCGTGTTGAGCGCCCTTCTGGTGATGCTGGTCGTCGCGCCGACTAGTGCCTTCGCGACGCTGTCTCTGAGCAACGATCAAGCTGACGACAGCGCTGCCAATGGCGCCCCGTTGTCGGCGGAAACACAAAGCTTGTTTCAGGCCGTACGCGATGGTGATCTGGGGGCCGTGCAACAGGCAGTCCTCGACGGCGCTGATATTCTGGCGGTTAATGCCGATGGCCTGAATGCCGCCGATCTGGCGGAATCGCTGGATCGTTTCACGATTACACATTTTCTGCGCGTTTATCAGGCCATCGAGGAGCGGACGAGCACACCAACGACGGTGGTGGAGACCGAGGAGCCTGTTCCTGCACCGCCACCCCCTGTTGAAGCACCCACGGAATCCGCCCTGTCGAGCACGCCGATGAGTGGTCAAGGTATTGTTCCAGAAAAACAGCCGGTGACTGATCCTGTTTCCGAAACCCCGACTACCGAAACAATAACCACCATGGCCAAGCCACCCGTCGATGAGCCTGCCACCAGTGATATGATTTCGGCGGGCTCGTCACTGGCGGCGCCGGTAAGTGAATTATTTGGCGAAACTGTTGGTTCTGGCCTGACGCAGGTGGAACGACAAACA
>JAJFIE010000010.1 GCA_021775275.1 Rhodospirillales bacterium
CCATAGTCCATGAACACAGCAAGTCATGGCCGTCATTCAGGCGACCGCCCCCTGCTGGGGGTTCTGATGTTGATGGCGTCCCTGTTCGCCATGACAGTTCTGGGTGGGCTGGCGAAAACCCTGTCGACCGATTTCAGCATCGCACAAATTCTGTTGTTCCGGTACGCGTTGGCGACCTTGCCGTTTTTATTGCTGTTGCCACGGAATGGCGGGATCGATGTCCTGCGGGTAAGATACCCGGTGAGCCTCGCCACCAGATCAGTCGCCGGGATCACGTCGCTTTTCCTTTTTTTCTACGCCATTGCCATCATTCCCCTGGCCGACGCTACCGCGCTGGCCTATGCCGCGCCGATTTTTGTCGTGATGCTGTCCATTCCGGTGCTCGGCGAAGTAATTGGATACCGGCGCTGGCTGGCGGTCGTCGTGGGGTTTTCCGGTGTGCTGCTGATCACGCAACCGGGTGGTGCGGGGTGGAATGTGGGATATCTGGCCGGCATAGGGTCGGCGTTTTTTGGCGCCATTGTCTCGGTCTGGCTTCGCCGCATGATGCCGATCGAGCAAACATCCACCATTGCCATCTATTATAATGCCACAGGCGCGCTGGTCTTCGGCGTGTGGGTTCTGGTTACCGGTTGGGCGACACCCGGCATGGGCGACCTTACGCTTCTGGTTATGCTTGGGGTCTTGGCTGGGCCGCAGCAATATCTGCTGACATCGGCCTATCGGTATGGTGAAGCCTCGATGCTTGCACCGTTTGACTATGTGGCCATGATTTTCGCAGCGCTGATCGGGTTTGTCTTCTGGTCGGAAATTCCCGCCCTGACCACCTGGGTCGGGTGCGGCATCATTGCCGGTAGCGGTATCTTTGTTGCCTCCCGCGAACGTATGGCGACACGGGGCGGGCATTGAGCTACCTTGGGAATTGCCCTGGATTTCACCACTGTCAGTGAGAGGTTCCGAATTGTCTGGATCCGATAACGAAAACGACCCTGACGCGGAGAAAGATGTCACCGTCCAGCGCCGGGTGATGGATCGGCGCGATGAGAACCGCCGCGGATACAGCCGCCGCGAAGGTGTTGACCGGCGCGAGGGACCGGTACTGGACTGGGAAGGGCTGGAGCGCCGCGGTGAGGAGCGCCGGGAACAACAGGACCGCCGCGAAAGGGAACGCCGCGAAAGGGAACGCCGCGAGATCGATGAAATCATCGAACTCGGCTGGCCTGAGCTGGACAAATAACGGCGATAGCGTTGGCAGTTGACAGGATAATCAAACCGGATCAGTCTGGCTGCGATTACGATGTGAAACCGGTGATAGCCAAGATGGTCAATCAGGTTCAAGACCGCCGCATTGGTCGGCGTGCAACGGGGTGTGATCTGGTCGTCTGACCGGACCGGTCGGGGCGATGCCCCCAGCGAGGCGCGCCCCTGATCGGGATGCTGCTCCTCAAATTCTCCTCAAATTCGTCGTAATGTTTGGCCTCTCAGGCCCATAGAATTACCGTAGAGATATAGATGAAAAATCAAGACCGCTTGCGGATTGCTGTCGATATTGGCGGCACGTTTACGGATGTTGTTCTGATTGATGGCGTGGATGCCGTCCTGGCGACCACCAAGACGCCGACGACGTCGGAAAATCCAACGGAGGGGGCCTTGGAGGGTGTTCGACAGGTTATTACCGACGCCGACATCGCCATTGGCGAGGTTGCCGGTTTCATCCATGGCACCACCCTGGCGACCAATGCGCTCATCGAACGGCGTGGCGCTGCGGTCGCCAGCATCACCACTGCGGGCTTTCGCGACATCCTCGAAATCGCCTATGAACGACGGTACGATCAATACGATATCAATCTGGAGAAACCCGACCTGATCGTGCCGCGATCACGGTGTTTTACCATCCCGGAGAGGATGTCGGCGCGCGGTGAGGTCATAGAACCGCTGTCGGAGATCGACATCGATAATCTTGCCGCTGCGCTTCACGCTAGCGGGGCGCAGGCGGTGGCGGTTTGCCTGCTGCACTCTTACGCCAATGCGTCTCATGAACAGCGGTTGCGTGAATTGCTGCGTGATCGCTGTCCCGGTCTGACCATATCTTTATCCAGTGACGTAAGCCCCGAGGCGCGGGAGTTTGATCGGCTCTGCACGACGATCGCCAATGCCTATGTCCAGCCGTTGATGTCCAGCTACCTTACCGAATTTGCCGAAACCTTCGTTGCCGAAGGGCTCTCGTGCCCAGTCCTGATGATGACGGCGGGTGGTGGCATGACCACGCTCGAGACAGCGGCGCGGTTTCCCATCAGACTTGTGGAATCAGGCCCGGCTGGCGGCGCAATTCTTTCCGGCCAGGTCGCCGCCCAATGCGGTTACGACAGGGTTCTTTCCTTCGATATGGGCGGCACGACGGCCAAGCTCTGCCTGATTGATGAGCACAAACCACAAACCTCGCGTCATTTCGAGATTTCCCGTGCCGCCCGATTCGTCAAGGGCAGCGGCATGCCGGTTCGGATTCCCGTGGTCGAAATGATCGAAATCGGCGCCGGTGGCGGCTCCATTGCCAGTGTTGACCGGCTCGGGCGGCTTTCCGTGGGACCGCTGAGCGCTGGCAGCGAGCCGGGTCCGGCGGCGTTCGGCAAAGGGGGTGTGCAAGCCACCGTGACCGATGCGGATATCGTTCTGGGGCTTATTGATGCGGAGGCTTTTGCCGAAGGGCGGTTATGCATTGATGTGGCGGCGGCCGAAGCTGCGCTTCAGGCCAATGTCGGCAGCGCACTCGGCGTTGATGCATCTAGCGCCGCTGAAGGTGTCAGCCAGATTGTTGATGAGAGTATGGCCAGCGCCGGGCGCATGCATGCGGTGGAGTCGGGCAAGAATTTGACTGACCGGACCATGATCGCCTTTGGCGGCAACGGACCACT
>JAJFIE010000091.1 GCA_021775275.1 Rhodospirillales bacterium
GAGAAACCTGCATGGATTTAACGCCGATTCTTTACCCACACGGCCCGACCGTGACGGTTTCGATGGGTGGTCTTCTGATTGGTCTGATTTTTGGCGCCGCAGCACAACAAAGCCGCTTCTGCCTGCGCGCCGCCGTGGTCGAGTTTGCCCGTGGCGCGATCGGATCGAAAGTTTCCATCTGGCTGCTGGCATTCTCCAGCGCTGTTTTCGCAACACAGCTTTTCCTGCACTGGGGCATCCTTGATGTGAGCGACGCGCGTCAACTCGCGCCGCAAACCTCGCTGTCCGGCGCGATCATCGGAGGCCTGATATTTGGCTGCGGGATGGTGTTGGCGAGAGGTTGCTCCAGTCGCCTGCTGGTTCTCTCTGCAACAGGGAACCTGCGCGCCCTGCTTTCCGGCCTTGTATTTGCCGTCAGTGCGCAGGCAGCGTATCGGGGCATCCTGTCACCGGCGCGCGATATGCTGGCGGAACTTTGGGTTGTGGATGGACGGGGGCTCATCAACGCATTGCCAGATATGGGCGGTATTGAGCCGACCATGATCCTGGGGGTAGCGTTTATTCTGGGCGCCGTGTTTTTTGCCTGGCATAACCGACTGTCCCGCCGTGTATGGCTCGCTGCGCTCGGCGCAGGCGGAGCCGTGGCAATTGGCTGGCTGTTCACCTATACCCTGTCCTATCAGGCTTTTGATCCGGTTTCGGTGGAGAGCATTACCTTTACGGGGCCATCGGCGGATACCCTGATGATCTTCCTCAACCCTGCCTCGACAGACCTGGACTTCGATGTCGGGCTGGTGCCAGGGGTTTTTCTGGGCAGTTTTCTGGCAGCCTACCTGACCAACGAGCTGAAACTTGAAGGGTTTGAAGGCGGCCCCGCCATGCGGCGTTACCTGGCCGGTGCGGCCATCATGGGGTTCGGCGGCATGCTGGCGGGGGGCTGTGCGGTCGGCGCGGGTATTACTGGCGGTTCGGTATTTTCGCTCACCGCCTGGATCGCCTTGAGCGGCATGTGGGTTGGCGCCGGCATCACCGACTACTTGCTGGACCGGAAAAGTGAGCCACAACCCAGCCTGTCGTGGCCCAGAGTATGATTTCTACCCCGGCAGCCCGCTTCTAACCACATCCACATAGGGCAGCGTGGCGCGCGCCGCCAGAACGGCGCTGCGTTCTAGTGTGGCGGATATCAACGCCTCACCATCATCGGCACGCGCGTGCTCCTTGCCATCCGGCCCCAGAATGACACTACGGCCCAGATACTCGCAATTGCCCTCTTCCCCCGCATGATTGGCGTAGAGCACGTAGACGCCGTTCTCAAACGCCCGGGTCGGCAGCATGGTATCGGCGACGAACCGCCACATGCTGCGCAACGCCGTTGGTGCGATGATCAGGTCCGCACCGTCGAGCGCAGCCTGTCGCACATACTCCGGAAACTCGACATCGTAACAAACCAGCACCGACAGCTTCCAGCCATTGAGATCAAATGTCCCCGGAGAATTTCCCGGTGTGAAATAGGTTCCTTCGAAACCGGGCGGGATCACGCGTTTCCGGTAGTTCAACAGCCGCTTACCATCCGCCCCATAAACCATGACGGCATTGTACAGCGCATCGCCGTCACGTTCAGGATAACCGGCAACAATGGATGTTCCAAAACGCTTTGCCATGTCTGCCACTCGGGCCGCCGACGGACCGTCTGCTGGTTCCGCACGGTCATGGACCAGCGCGCCAATGTCATAACCTGAGAGGAAAAGTTCCGGACAGACCACCAGATCGAGTGTTGCGCCATGATCACGCAATGACTGTTCCAGCCGATCGAGTCGTATGTCTGCCGGCGCCAGGTCTGGCGTCGCGCCGAACTGATAAATGGCCGCGCGCAAATCAGTCATGGATCCTGGGCCCCTTCTCAGACCACCAACAACTGGCGGGGATATTCCGTCAGATACTCGAACCCGTCCGTGGTCACAACAATGGAATCGCCAATGCGTCCACCGAGCCGTCCGTCAACGGAAATACCGCCATCCACGGCGAAGGTCATGCCCGCCTTCAGTACGGTCTTGTCACCTTGCTTGAGTTCCGGTGCTTCCAGATAGGAAACGCCGATGGAACGCCCCGTGCGATAGCCGGTTTCATAGCCCCGTTCGCTGTAGACTTCGTTGGCGACGTCAGCCACGTCTTCCGCCACAACGCCTTCGCGAATGGCGCCAAGGGCAGCCTGCTGTGCGGCAATGGCGGCTTCCTGAACTTTTGCCGCCTCGTCACTGACCTCGCCCACATGAAACATGCGGTCAAATCCCAGCTTGTATTGCTTGAATTGCGCCATGTTGCAGAAACAGAAA
Source organism: Rhodospirillales bacterium (assembly GCA_021775275.1). Classification (GTDB taxonomy): domain Bacteria; phylum Pseudomonadota; class Alphaproteobacteria; order Rhodospirillales; family Casp-alpha2; genus JAJFIE01. The sequence goes on from JAJFIE010000091.1 coordinate 2,334, forward strand.
TATACAGGGTCTCCCCGCTCGTATGTCTTCACGCTGGCGCGTCGATGCACCATGGAGGTATCCGTGCCGCTCTGCAAGATTTGCAGATTATGGATAAGCGGGGAGACAAAGGCTTCCGTCCCCTTGGCCGTAAGAAACTCTGCCGCCTTGCGGGTGCCGGCATTGATTACCGCGAGCGCAGACTCGAACTCGGGCGCGCCCTCGGCGAGCGAGCCCTCGGCGGCGCCCATCATCGCCCCGGCGATCTGGCCCGCCTGTCGCATCACATCGATTTCTGCGGGGGACTTGATCATGCGCATGGAACCGAGTAGCGGCGAGACGTCATCAAGAACAACATCGGGGTAGGTTTCAGCCAGCATGTTCCGCACTACGGCGGGGATCAGGTTGTGCTCAATCCCCACGCGCCCCGGCTTTTCTCCCAATATGCGGGTCAACACCGCTTCCCAGCGATTGGGGCCGGAGTCCTCCCATGTTTCGACATTTTCGACCCATGTCATGGCCGACACCATCTCGCTTTCCATGAGCGGTGTCAGC
>JAJFIE010000092.1 GCA_021775275.1 Rhodospirillales bacterium
TGCACCAGAACCGGCACGGCTATCACCATACCATCATCGCCGAAAGAACGGACCTCATCGCCCCGCGAGAGGGTCTCGACCCATTCCTTCCGGTTGGGCGATGGTCCGCCGGGCAGGCCGTTGTGGAAAATTTCGTTTCCCTTGTAATCCACCAGCGACACGCGCGGCGACGCCTCTCCTCCCAATCGGAGGGAACTGAAAAATGTCGGGAGGTATAGATTACGACTCTCTGCGTCGATTAGCCCGTTTACGATCAAATCGTTTTTTGCAAGCAGGCTTACCTCATCCAGAACCGTGGACAGACGCTGGCCGATCAAATCAGTAATATAATCGCTTTGTCGGCTGAGCCGCTCACTGACGGTTTTCTCGATCGTTTTCTCCGTCGTGGACAACACAAAAAATCCAATGATACCCATTGCGATAATCGCAAGCGGCAGCACGCGCCATAGCACATAGGCCGACAGGTATTGTGATCTGGAAAACGCGAAGCGGTTCATTATCGACTTTTGCGTCTACTGGCCGGTGGGGGGGTCTGGCACGATGGCCCCGTTCTCGCCGTATCGGGCGATAATGAAATCTTCTGCATTCAATGCATCATGCCGATCGGGTGTGAATGGCGGCGCATAGTCGCGCATCAAACCCTCATATGACTTGATATGTTCCATCGCGTCACGCACGGCCTCCCTGTCCAGACTGCCCGACTGCCTGACCGCCAAGGCCAGCAGATGCACCAGGTCATAGGCGTGCGCCGTACCGGGCGGCGCAAGGACGCCATCCACGGATTTCACATCGGGAAACATCGTACGATAGCGCTGGAAGACACGACGCGCCCTTTCCGGAAATGGCGGGGTAACAAAGGAGAATGTCTGAAGAAAAGAGAGATCGACCTGATCCAGTAAATCACCTGCCATTTCAGGAAATGTGCCGCCCGTGATGCCCCAATGGGAAATAATTGGCAGGCGATCATTTTCAGGTCGCGCAGCCATGCTCTTCACTGCCACCAAACCTTCCGGTGGATTGGCCACCAGAATAATTTCGTCTGCGCCAGCCGCATGCAGACGGTCAATATGCTCGCTCATATCCGGGATGCCCCAGTTGAACCATTCGATACCAGTGGGCGCCAATCCCTGTTCTTCGAGCGCCGCTGTGATGGCTTTCTCGTTCGAGCGCCCCCACCCTGTCCGCTCCAGCAACAGACCCACCCTTGATGAACCCTGTTCAATGGCATTCTTCACCAGGAACCCTCCGGCGAATTCATCGCGCACGGAAACCCGGAAAACGTAGTTCGGATCATAGTTGTTTTCCACAATTGGCGTCCCGGCGGCCCAGGCCCCCAGATAAATAATCCGGCGTTCGTGGATGATTTGCAGTTCTTGCAGCGCGACCGGTGTATGAAGCCCGCCAACCACGGCCAGAAGGTCCGGCATTCCGGAAAATTCCAGCATATTGTCGCGGCCCCGTGCCGGATTGCCACGGTGATCGCGCACCACCAGCTCGAGTGGTCGCCCCAGCAATCCGCCCGCTGCATTGATTTCCTCCATGGCCAGCAACACGCCCCGCCGAATGGCTTCGCCAGCCTCGGCCGAAGCCGATGACATGTCGGCATCCAGTCCGATCAGAACAGATGATTGCGCACGCGCCGCACCCCCCGGCGCCAGGCTGGCAAAAAGAAAAATGGCAAGAAAAGCAACCGCGCGCGCATTGACGTGGAAAGAGGTCGGTAGTTTAGACATCGTGCCCCCAACTCCGATTAAACCGGCTCTCCCAAGATATCAGGCAGAACACTGTATATCCTACATGTGTATGTAAATTCAAGACCCGGTCACATCGGCATTACCGCAAATCCATTAAATTCATTTTCCCGGAATATTGCGAAACGGCTGGATCAGCAGAAACGGCAAGGCCAGATCGACAGGTTCACGAAAATCGTTTAGTCCGATGACCATGTCGTCATGCCCGTCTGCTGGCTGGTTACGGTAGGTCCGCAACAATCGATCCCAGATCGACAGGTTAAAACCAAAATTGCTGTTAAACTCCGCAGCATGGACCGAATGATGAACCCGGTGCATGTCCGGCGTCACCATGATCAGTCGCACGATGGCGTCGACAGGCAGCGGCAGACGTATATTGCCGTGGTTAAACATGGCCGTGGCATTCAACACAACCTCGAACAGGATGATGGCCTCCACCGGAGCGCCAAGTGCGATCACGGCAGCGGCTTTGATGAATAGCGACAGAACGATTTCAATGGGATGGAACCGCAGCGCCGTGGTGACGTCAAAATCCAGGTCCGTATGATGCACCCGGTGGAGCCGCCACAACACAGGAACCCGGTGAAAGACCAGATGTTGAACGTAAATCAGGAAATCCAGTGCAATGACGCAGGTGATGACAACGGCCAGTGAAGGCCAGGCAACCCAGTGGAACAACCCCCATCCCTGGGCTTCCGCCAGTACGGCGGCGCTGACGGCAATGGCGGGGACCGCAAAGCGCACCAGTGCCGTATTGAAGGCGGTAAGCAGAATATTGGTGAGCCACCGCTCACCCTTTGGGCGCGTCAGGGGACGCCGGGGGGACGCCATTTCCCACAACGCCATCACCGCGAAAATGCCCAGAAAAACGGATAGCCGGATGATGGCTTCGTGGTCCATGATTGCATCCATTTGGAGTTCACATCCTTCGCATCCGGGAATTTGATTTGGTTATTATACATAAGCCTCCATGTATGCCATGCGTCAATCTGTTTGCGTCCGCCGGGATTTGGAATAATCCTCTGGCAACGATATATGGAAAACGATCCGGATGAACGTCCAGCATGCCCGCTTCAACGGAACCCATTGATGCCTATAATGCCCTGATCGAGCAGGGCGACATCCAGGCCGACCCGCGTCAGGCATACGCCATGGCGCAATTACAGTCGCTGCACCAGACACTGGAAACTTATGGCCAGCAAATGGGGCAAGGCGGCTGGCGGGCGCGGCTGAGCTTCGGCGGCGGCAAAAAAGCCCCCCCAAAAGGCATCTACATGTGGGGAGGTGTCGGACGTGGCAAATCCATGCTGATGGAAATTTTCTACAGTCACGTCCACGTAGATGAGCGCAAACACATCCATTTCCACGCCTTCATGCAGGAAGTTCACAGACGTGTTCACAGTTATCGCGAGGCCCAGCAGGCGGGAAAGGTCATGGCGCAAAAAGATCCACTGACCGCACTGGCAAAGGTGATTGTTGGTCAGGCGTGGTTACTGTGCTTCGACGAGTTTCATGTAACGGATATTGCCGACGCCATGATCCTCAGCCGCCTGTTCGAGGCCCTGTTCGAAGCCGGTGTGGTCGTCGTCGCCACATCGAACCGGCCGCCCGTAGATCTGTATAAAGACGGCCTGCAACGTGAGTTGTTTCTGCCGTTCATTGATCTGCTCGGACAGAAGATGGAAATCATCGAACTGGATAGCCCGACGGATTATCGTCTCGAACGTATCCAGCACATGGATGCCTATATCTCACCCATTGATGAGACGACACAGGGAAAACTGGAGGAAGATTTTGCCCGCCTGACCATCGGCGCGGTGTCGGAGCCCATAACCATGACCGTACAGGGCCGCGATATACCGTTTCCAAATACTGCGGAAGGCGTAGCGCTGACGGATTTCGCATCATTATGTGAAAAGCCCATGGGTCCGGCAGACTTCCTGGCCATTGCGGCACGGTTTCACACCCTCATTATTGGCGGCATCCCCCTGCTTGGACCGGAACGTCGCAACGAGGCAAAACGTTTCGTCACCCTGATCGACGCCATGTATGAAGCCAAGGTCAACCTCATCTGCGCCGCCGCTGCGCCACCGGAAAGCCTGTATCCGGAAGGCGACGGCGCATTTGAATTTCAACGCACGGTCTCCCGTATTATGGAGATGCGATCACCCGAATACATCTCCCTCGAGCACATCCCGAGCGAGGACCACAAACTGGAGACCGCACCCCTTGGCGGTCTGTTCATCGAATAAAATCACACGTGTAAATCCGTGTTAATCATACGATCAGGTGATATAAGGTGGTGCATATCATCACGTATTTTTTGGCACTAATTTTGAGGACGTATCATGGCACGCAAAAAAATCGCGCTCATCGGTGCTGGCAATATCGGCGGCACCCTCGCTCACCTTGCAGGACTGAAGGAACTGGGCGATGTCGTCCTGTTCGACATTGTTGACGGCATGCCTCAGGGTAAAGCCCTCGATATCGCTGAGTCCTCGCCGGTCGATGGTTTCGACGCCTCGGTTGTCGGTGTAAACAGCTATGCTGGCATCAGGGGTGCGGACGTGATCATCGTTACCGCCGGGATCGCCCGCAAACCGGGCATGAGCCGTGACGACCTGATCGGCACCAACGCGAAAGTCATGGCCAGTGTCGGCGCCGGCATCAAGCGCTATGCACCGAAGGCCTTTGTCATCTGCATTACCAATCCGCTGGATGCCATGGTCTGGGCACTGCGCGAAGCATCCGGCCTGCCCTATAACATGGTTGTCGGTATGGCAGGGGTTCTGGATTCCGCCCGGTTCCGCTATTTCCTGGCTGAGGAATTCAATGTCTCCGTCGAAGATGTGACAGCATTTGTTCTTGGCGGCCATGGCGATACCATGGTTCCGTTGGCGCGTTATTCCACCGTCGCCGGAATTCCGCTGCCCGATCTGGTCAAGATGGGGTGGACCACACAGGACCGACTTAACAAGATCATCCAGCGCACCCGCGATGGTGGCGCGGAAATCGTCGGCCTGCTGAAAACCGGATCGGCATTCTACGCACCGGCGGCTTCAGCCATTACCATGGCGGAAAGCTATCTGAAGGACAAAAAACGCGTACTGCCCTGCGCCGCCCATCTGAGCGGTCAGTATGGACAGCGCAACATTTATGTTGGCGCGCCTTGCATTATTGGCGCGGGTGGCGTCGAAAAAG
>JAJFIE010000093.1 GCA_021775275.1 Rhodospirillales bacterium
GGGCGCCCCGAGGTCAATAGCCGCCGCTTGTGTTGCCTGATTTTTCTTCTCGTTTTCCCGGTCAACCTCCGCCGCTGCGGCCTGGTCCTTTATGATGGCATGAAACGCCCGAAAATCTTCCTGCTGTGACAAATCATGCCACGTGGTGAATTGGTCATCGTAGGTGCCCATCGGTGCCTGAGTGAGAGGGTCTTCCGGAAACAGAGCCCGGACTTTCTCGACAATCGGGTCCACGTCATCGATTGGAAGATTTCGGCAGATCAAAACCATATCGCGATTGTACATGCGAAATAGCAGGGCATCGTTACCGGACACGAAGTCCTGGAACGAACGGCTGGCGATATCGAGAAAATGCGGCTGCTTGTTGCCCGAACGCAAGTTTGAGAGATGCAGGTGCACGGCAAAACAGCCGGACGCATTGTCACGAACACGCCCCAAATGCGTGAGCAACAACTCCTCTTCGCTTGGCTTTTCCATAGCCGCTGTAACCGACGCACTCGTTTCGGCCAAACCAGCCTCCGTCTGTTCTCAGGTTTCCCTTTTCAGTGATCCCCGGAGTTTCCTCCAGAACCCCCGGGGGCCCGGGAGCTATCATATGCCGCGTAGGTTAGGCGTACAATATTGTCCGACACCTTATCTGGAAATCATTTTTTTGGTGAATTCCTGAGCATGGTGCTTGAGTCCGCGTTCTCCGGGCTGCATGATTTTACGTCGCCTTATGGATCAGGGAGACTATCGAATGCGCGTACCCGATCATACGGTCGTCTACGCGATCGGGGATATCCATGGCTGTCCATGGCTATTGGACAAGGTTTTGAGCTGGATTGAATTCCATGCGGCGGACCACATTCATGCCCGAAAGCTGATAATCGTACTTGGCGACATGATTGACCGTGGACCCGATTCCCGTACCGTCATCGATACACTACTGGAAGTGAAACTGGGCAAATTTGAGCTGATTTGCCTGCGTGGAAACCATGAAGACATGATGCTCTGCGCCATCCAGAGCGGCGCGGGAGTCCCCCTCTGGATGGACAACGGCGCCCGATATACCCTGGAAAGCTACGGTATTGATAGCATTGAGTTTTTAAAACTCGTTTCTCCTAAAGATATCAGGGAGACTTTGCGCGCTGCCGTACCACCTTCCCACCAGAGGTTTCTTCAAGAAACGCGCCTCTGCCATCGGGAGGGTGACTATTTGTTTGTCCACGCGGGTCTCCGCCCGGGTGTGGCAATTGAGCATCAAACGCCTGATGACATGATGTGGATCAGGCAGGATTTCACGGATTCCACAGCTGGTTTTGGGGTTCTGGTGGTCCACGGCCATACGGTGACTCATTCACCCAGTGAACGGGGCAACGCTATCGGGCTGGATACCGGCGCGGTGATAACCGGTCGATTGAGTTGCCTCGCCTTATGGAACGACCAACGGTTCATTTTTTTTACCCCGGGAATTGATGCATGATTTTACCCACAGTATTTTTCTCTTCTGAACAGCAACAAAGTTCGACATACTCTTCTGGAGAGAAAAATAAATGAGGGAACCCACTGTGAGTAAACCTGCGCCACGAGGCGACAATGTGTGGTGGATCGATGATAAGGGGCGATGGCTGAATTTCGGCGAGGAGTACGCATCCCGGTTTCCTGAGTGTTATTTCCAGCAAACCGACCATCGCCACGGCCCGGCTTTCGACATGTTTGGCATGGTGAAGGTGACGTCCTATACGCGGCTTGTGGACATTCACTGGGATGTCCGACGCGTCGCGCCGGGTTCGTTGAGCGCCACGCTGGACCACCTGCTGTCATTGGAATCGTCTGGAAACAATGGAACGATGGTCGCGCTGAAGTTTTTTTTCGGGGCGTGGAATTCAGAACTATATCAGTCGCCCGGCAGTGCATTGGAACGTATTGTTGAGCTTAGCGAACACGCAAGTTCAGTGCCGAGCGATGCCATCACCATCGCCAGTGTTGATTTGAGGGAAATTGACCGGAGCCATTCTCTTATTTGCTCCTGTTTCACCAGATGGAGAGCCATGGAGGGCGTATTGGGCGGTGATTCTTCCTTTGACCTCGGCGACGTGAAGGAACGCAGCCTGCTTCTCGGACATGATTCACTGCGCGAACGTCTGGTGTATAAATCAGTCGGCCCCCAGTCACTGGCAAGCCACTTGCTTGGAGACGACTGGCATTACGCTGTGCTCGGCCAGCCTATTGAGAATTGTTATTCCGACGACGACTATGAAATGGAAGTCTGTTCGGATTATCCGGACGTGATGGAATCAAGTGAACCCAGACTCGATCATATTCGCGCCTATTACCACCTGAACGGTGACGACCCGATCTGGTTGAATTACGAACGCCTGCTGCTGCCCTGGAAAACACGGGCGGGTGAGCCCATGGTGATGTGTTTTTCACAGCAGAGTCAGGACCTGACCGTGACTTTTCTGGAGGCGGCTATTGATTTGGCTGCCTAAAGGGTTTTCCGGCTGCAATTAAGAGCGGTCTATCAGATCGACCATATCGCGCCAGCTCATCCACATAAGCCATTCATCCAGCACCTGGTCCGATTGCGGCAGCGTCCAGATGATGCCGTGGGGCTGTACATTGTGATAGCCATATCGTGCGACAATGCCTTTTTCGGCAATGGTCGGCTGAATGGTCCCATACATGAAGTCCGGCGACCAGCGCGCAAGCGCAACAGCCATACCAACACGCGGCAATACCACGGCAAGATCATGTCCCCGGTATCCGTTTGCACCCCCCTTGATCCAGAATTCACCGTGATAGCCCACGCGCCCGGTCATTCCATAGGCGGCAGGCGCCTTAACTTCGCAGGTTTCCATTGGATGGGCGCTTTCCACCGGGTTCCTGTAAAAAGCCTTCAGGCTTTGGAGATGGAGCGCAAGACACGTTCCTTCCAGGTTATCCAGTCGAACCGCCTGAGTCTGCACAACCTCACCACGCCCGTCGATGCCCTTCAGCCAGAAGCCATTCGTGGGTCCAATGTCAGAAACATCCGGATCGAACTGGGGCGTTAGCGGCATCTTGTCCAGATGCGGATTGATTTCCGCCAGATGATGGAAATCTGTTTGTAGTTCGAGACGGATCCCGGCGGCAAATGCCTGGGCCTCGTAACGGTCAAGGCACCCGGCGATTGCCCGACCCAGGGGATCGTTCCGCGTCGCCACGAGATCGGTCAGGCGCGCGGGCGTGGACGCCGGTAAAGGCTCCGGCAAAGGATCAATAGCAAGATGGCTTGCGACAGGGGGCGGCGGGGATTCAACGTGAGCAGAATCCACAGCAGCATATTTTCTGGAATCATTTGCATAGGCATTCATGGCAATACTTTCCTTTCAGGGTATTATTGATTATATACACCTTATGAGATAATAAATAGTATAATTACACGTAATAATATCTATCTATTTTTAACCTTCTCACAGTCGAGGCACCCGGATCATGCAACACTCAATCGAACCGACCGACCCGAACCACATACCGGATGCAATCCGGCAAATTGCCGGCATCGGGCGTTACAGCGCTGATGATGCTAATCGCCTGTACCGGCGGGCATGGGGACCCAGTGTCCATTTCGGCCTGTGGGAAGATGATGTGGAAACCATTGAGGCGGCAGTCTTGCGCTGCAAGGAAACCATCGGCGGCGCCCTTTCCATAACCGCACACCAGAATGTTCTGGAAGCCGGCAGCGGCTTTGGAGAAACAGCCCGTTTCCTCGCCAAAACCTATGGATGTCAGGTCATGGCGACAAATGTTTCCGCCCAACATCAGCATGAATGCATGATGCAGACAGTGTCGGACAATCTGGCCGGACAAATTTCGTGCGCCTTTGCGGACTACCACGACCTGCCTTTCGGCGACGCCCGGTTCCATGCGTACATCATGCAGGAAGCACTGGTCCACGCCACGGACAAGCCCCGTGTGATGTCCGAGGCTTTCCGGGTTCTGACACCGGGCGGTCATATGGCGTTTTCTGACCAGACGACGATAACCGGAAAACTGACCCCGGCGGAATGCGACCGCATCGTTGAGAGTCACGGCTCACCGGACCTGTTTGACGCCGTGGCATTTGCGAAATCCGCAGAGCACGCCGGGTTCCGTATTACGAAGCACCAGGACTGGTCACCCCACATGGCGCGCCATTTTGCGGAACTGGTTTTGCGGATCGAGGCCAATTACGAGCAATTCGCCCGCGAAATTGATCCCGCTGTGATCGACTGGAATCTGGACACCTGGCGCTTTGCCCGTGACAAGGCCCATGACGGGGCCATGGGTTGGGTTTTCATTGTTGCCGAAAAACCGGCCTAGCGCCCTCTCTGTTCAAACTTTTAGCTTTTCCGGTATTCGCCATCCGATCATGATGCTGCATTGTCTCTCTCTTGCATCAGGGGAAATCACAGGTGAACAAGGTGAACGCGACCGACGATGTCCTGTATGAGGTCCGTGATCATGCAGCATGGATCACCATCAATCGGCCGCACGCCAGTAACGCCGTTACCCTCGCAACCGGGGCGGCAATCCGGGATGCGCTGACGCGGGCTGATGCGGACAACTCCGTTCGCGCCATCGTGCTGACCGGTGCAGGGGACACGGTATTTTCGGCGGGGGCGGACCTCAGGGAGCTGCCGCCAACCCGTCATGACCCGGCCGAGGCCGAGGCCTATGACCGGGCCTTCGATGAAACCACGGTCGCCATGGAACGCTGTGC
>JAJFIE010000094.1 GCA_021775275.1 Rhodospirillales bacterium
GTGACCGTCGCGATGGTTTCCTCGAACACACCAACAACGGCCGCAGCGAGAAATGCTGTCAGCAGGTTCACCTGTAACCACGGCATGCGTTTACGGATCGCAAACCAGCTACTGGATGTTGCTCGCTCCTCCTTACTGACACCGACCATCGTCTGCGCATCCAGCGAGGCAGACTCTTGCAAGGCGCTAAGTAATTCGCCGTGGCGGATTATACCCAACAACACACCCTCACTGTCCAATACGGGCAACTCCTCAAGACTGTATGCCTGAAGTGTTTCAACCACCTCCTCGCGAGGCGCCATTGGCGTAACGTACGCCTTAACGCCATGCGAGATGGCATCCAGCGTCTCGCCTGGCGCCGCAAGGGCAAAATCTCGGAGGGAAACGAGTGACTTCAATTTCCCGTCACTATCGACAATCTTGATTTCGACAATTTTCTCACCCAATCGACTCTTGCGCAGAAAATCGGACGCTTCTTGGACGAGTTGGTCGCCAGTAAAATGTAGAACCCGTGTGTCCATTAACTGACCGGCCGTTCCCGGTGGGTAATTCATCAGTTCCCGCAGTTCGTTTGCCGCCGTTTCATCAAGACTGTCAAGGAAGACTGATTGCGTTTCCGGTAACGCGCGGGCCAACAGGATCGCAAGCTTTCCAACATCGGTGTGTTCTGCGATGAGTGCCCGGATTTCGGGTGCAAGCAACAATATCAGGTCTGTCGCCAGATTAGGACTGAGAGCCTCCCACACCTTAACCATATGCTCCGTGCCTAGGCTTTCCAACAAGGTCACAACGTCAGTGTGTTCAAATTTTTCCAGTTTCTTTGCCGCCGCCTGCGGATTGACGATCAAGAACTTCCGGGCCAGGGCATCAACAACGGCATTGTCGGCGTTCTCAAGTAAGTCCATGTTGAGCTCCTTGCCTATGTGTAGCGTCCTTGATCGAGAGTGATGCGTTCATAACGTCTGCCAATCCGATGTAACAGGCTTCTGCCAGATCCAGGAACGTGCCGGATGTGTCATTATCGTTTTCGGCAACGCGCAGATTGAGAGCCGCAGACCGCAGGGATGCATATCGAATGATTCCCAGGAATTTATGGTGTCGATCAACCACCGGCAAAAAATCACTGTCGCGCCAGGCCGCGTTCGTAAGGGCACTATCAAGTGGGACGTTGCTCCGCAATGGCGTTGGGCATGGCTCCATCAGATTTGCGATTGGGCGTTCATCGTCCTCTTGAATGAGATGGGCCAGGCGCACGAACCCGACAAGATTTTGCTCGCCGTCTTCGATGTAGATTCGGTGAAAATCTGGATAATCTTCTTCCTGAAGGCGTTTGCAGGCCTCCCCGACCGTACAGTCGCCGGGCAGAGTCAGAATAGTAGGCTCCAGCCAGGCCCCAACCATTGATAATGAATGATTGAGTAGAATCGAAATACGCATGGCGTGGCTGCGGCGCATACCTCTCAGAATCGAATCGGCCATTGCGTCAGGAACGTGACGAAGAATACTGGCTGCTGACTTTGGATTTGTTCCCGAAAGATATTTCCGCGCAGACTTAACTGGCAACGCGGCAATGCAGCGACCGGCGACGTGAGGAAGCATAGACGCAAGTATACTGACGCTTTGTCTGTCAGGTACGGAATCAATGAAGGCCGATGTCTCAGTAGATGCCAGTTGCTCAAGAATACGAGCTGCCTGCTGCGGATAGGCATCGGCGAAGTCGATTGCCAGGGAAACCTTGCTATGCATTGACCTTCTCCTTGTGCAGAAGCAATGTGGCTTCTTCGCTAAAGGTTTTTGCAGGGATAGTCATTCGCCCTTCGCTTGTTTCGATCACAACAGCGATATGTGAAATCTCTAGAATTGCCCCCGATTCGGAACCAACCCTGATGGTTTCACCGATGCGATAATCCCGGTTCAGATAGTGGGCGCCAATAAGATTGCTAACCAACGTTCTCGATCCGAGACTGAAGGCCAACGCGAGCCCGCCCAGCAATGCGCCAACGGCGATGGCAAGCACGGTAATTAACACTGTAATATCGATTCCGATTTGATCGATACCGATGACAATCATTGTTGTGACCGTGAAAATTTGCGTTCCCTGCCCAAGTAGAGCCCGTTGTCGAGCTGGCATGGCAACCGCACCAGTCCTTACCGCGTCGCCCATCAGGTTTCCAAATACGACCCCAGCAAGGATAATCAGTGCGCCGGAAAGAATGTTGGGCAGATGACCGATGACCCGGCCAAGCCAGCCTGCGAACATCGTCAATCCCAGGAGGTTGGTGGCGGACGTAACAAAAAACAGTATGACCAACCAGAAGATGACATTGCTAATGATCTGCACCAACGCAGGGCTTATCACTGTGGAGGGAGGGGAAGTTCCTGTTTCCAACGCGCCCGTCAGGCGATCCACACTTTCCGCAATCTTGATAGTCAGCGCCTTAACCATCCGGGCGACAAACCAGCCAAGGATCAAGATAGCAACCGCACCGACCAATTGAGGTAAATACTCAAGAATACTCTCCAGCATGTTGACGGATGCCGTGAGAATAAGCTGTCCCCAGTCAAACACTTTGTCCATAGCTATATTCCTCTTTCATCGTCTCCATTATCAACTTCTACCAATGCAAGTTCGACATGGCGGTCTTTCATGGTCTTGACCGTGAAACGGAAATCACCTTCTGCAATCGTGTCTCCGACAACGGGGATGCGTTCGAGTCTGTTCATGAACAGACCGGAGACCGTATTGGCGTTAAGATCGCCGGAAGCGTAGAAGCCAACATCTCGTTCAATATCCGCAAGCGACATCAGACCATGCACCTCCCAACCACCATCAATGGCCCTGATGCAAACAGGGTCATCGACCTCATCGGTTTCGTCAGAAATCTCACCAACTATTTCTTCAAGCAAGTCCTCGAGCGTGATGATGCCGCCCAGGGTTCCGTATTCATTGACAACACAGGCTATATGAGCCTTGTTCTTGCGCATGGTATCGAACAGCCGTGAGACCTTCAGGGACTCGGGGACAATCAACGGCTCTCGGCAATATTGTTCCAGTTTCGTCCATGGTGTTTCTTCCCCCTTGAGCAGTGCGCTAACCAAATCCTTCATCAAGATAATGCCGATCAGGCTTTCCTTATCGCCCTGAACCAGCGGAAACCGGGAATGCCGGGTTGACTGCATGATCTCGACGTTTTCCTGGGCGTTGTTGTTGATATTCAAAACATCGCAATCAATTCGCGGTGTCATCACTCGAGCAACCGCCCGTTCATCGAATGAAAACAGATTGCTGATCATCTTGGCGCGCTCTTCATCGATCTCGCCATGTTCAGCAGATGTGTCAACGAGTCCCTGAATCTCGGTGCCGCTCAGAATTTCTACATGAGGGGCTTCATCCACGCCCAGTATACGAAGCACGCCACGAGACGAAGCGTTCAATAACCAGTTCAAGGGAAATAACAGCAAAAAGAAAAACCGCAACGGGATCGCGCACATGATCGCCACAGGTTCCGGCTTGCGAATGGCGTAGGTTTTTGGAACCTGCTCGCCAATCACAATATGAAGCGATGAAAATATAACGAACCCAATCAAGAAGGAAATCGTGTGTAATCCGGCATCGCCAAGGCCAAGCGGCGTCAGTATGGGATGCAACATTGCGGCCACCGCTGGTTCGCCAACCCACCCGAGACCAAGTGAGGCCATTGTAATCCCTAACTGGCAGGCCGCGAGATATGCTTCCAGGTCGCGTTGAATTCTCACGGTCAAACGGGCCGAAAAATTGCCCATACCTGCCATGCTTCTGATTCGCGCGCCTCTCGCTTTGACCAGCGCAAATTCGGCTGCGACGAAGAATGCGTTCGTCACCAGCAGCAAGACGATCACGGCAAGATTTATGCTATTATCGTACAATCTTTCTATTCCTTGATTTTGTTTCAACCCGGGTGGATTACGGGTGCCCCTGATGGCCCAGAACGCTTCAGTAGGCGGAATTTTTTGCGGCTGCCAACGGCGTAAAGAACACCTCTACCCTTTACCCTTGGTCTTTGTGCGGCCGTGCACTGCATGAGTTTCCAGAAACGTTATAATCTTGCCTGCGATATCGATGCCGGTCGCAGCTTCAATGCCCTCCAAACCGGGCGAGGAGTTGACCTCCATGACAACAGGGCCATGATTGGCTCTCAGCATATCCACGCCGCAAACATTCAGCCCCATGGCTTTGGCCGAACGAATCGCCGTACTCCGCTCCTCAGCGGTAATCTTTATTGTCTTTGCGCTGCCGCCGCGATGTAAATTGGAACGAAAATCTCCCTCGGCCCCCGTCCGTTGCATGGCAGCGATAACTTTGCCGCCAACAACCAGCGCCCGAATGTCTGTTGAACCTGCTTCCTTGATGAATTCCTGTACTAGGATGTTTACCTTGGCGCCACGGAACGCTTCGATTACTGACCGTGCCGATCTATGCGTTTCACCAAGGACCACACCAACACCCTGTGTTCCTTCAAGCAGTTTTATGACGACCGGCACTCCTCCAACAATTTCGAGAACCTCATCGGTCATTTTGGTGTCGTGCGCAAATGCGGTAACGGGTAGTCCGAGGCCGTCGCGGGCCAGCAACTGCATAGACCTGAGCTTGTCCCGGGACCGGCCAATACCGACAGATTCATTCAACGGATAAACCCCCATCATCTCGAACTGTCTGAGCACGGCTAAGCCATAGAAAGTTACGGACGCACCAATGCGAGGAATTACAGCGTCGTAACCCTCAATCTTTTCTCCGGCGATTCGGAGTTCGGGGCGATGGGACGTAATGTTCATGTAGCATTTCAACGTGTCGAAAATGCGAATTTGATGTCCGCGCTGTTCAGCGGCTTCTACAAGCCGTTGGTGAGAATAGAGTTTCGGATTTCGTGCCATCATCGCGATATTCATGCTTTCTCTCCTTTGTTCTCTCCGCGCGATTTGATAAAGAACGTGAGTGCTCAGGCCACAATAGAATCAATAAGACACAAGCGATGAGGCTCACAAACCCGCGTTAAGTTTGACGTTCACATTGAAGCGAAGGATGAATGCCCTGTGATCGGCAACTCACCAGTCTCCAACAGGTTATCTGTTGTGGAGACGAAGAAATTTGCGGAAATACAGCGTTGCGAAACGATACACCCCCCTTCGGCGCATCACCTCCCACAACTGATAACGAACACAATCGTCGCAGTTATGCATGATAACGTCTATTGCAACAGAGGGGCGTTTTGGGAACAGAATTGCGGGCACAATCAAGTTTATTGGTTTGATGCTCTGTTCACGCAAATATCAAACAGTGGCGGTGAGTCACTGAACTCCATCGATGCCGTCATCAAGAGCATCTTCAATTTGCGCTACTTGTTGTTGCAGGCGCTCCAGGAGAGCCAGAATCTGGTTCTTCTCATTTGGAGTAAACGCCGCTCCGACTTTACCGCTTACCAGTTTTGCTACAATGGTCTCGGAAATATCACCGACTGCGGCCTGAACTGAAAGTGCGGCAAGCATAACGTCGACTGGAGGCCTGTCCGCCTCTATCACGACGGCTCTGGCCAAACGACTTTGGTACATAGAAAGGATGGGCGGATCCCCATGGCCTCCCTCCACAAAAGCAATATCCAGTGCCAGTGCCTGTGGGAGATTCGGCCTGCTTGCGTGATCGGGGTCGGCCCATTTGCGGATAAGCGAAGGGGAACGGCCAACAACCTCAGCGCATTTTGCTTCTCCCATCGCATTCTTCATGCGCGTAATCGCAGTCGCAAATCTCTTTGGTGCTCTCAATTTCATGATAGTGTTAATGTGACAGTCGCCGATGCATCAAGTCAAGATAGGTCGCCACCAACTTCAATTCATCAACGCTTTCGCCGCCATTGCCGAGATCGCTTGCTGTTTCGCATTCTGGGCATGGTTGAAACCGGACAAACCAGTCTAGTAGCTTGCCCCGGACATGGTCTCGCTCATCGTTTCACCGTATATCGGAAAATACCTGAGCTTCTACAATACCAAACGCCCACACTCATCGCTTGACGGCCAGACGCCCGATCAGGCTTACTTCAATGCGCTGTCGCCAATACCGATGGCGGCATAACAAGGGTCGGTGTCCACTTATAAAAACCGCCTCAACTGTTCAGATAAACCGAGCCACCTCTTATTGTGAGTTTAGTTGTGTTTTAAAGAATCAAATTCGCAAACTAGGTGTTTAGCCCCGGCATTTGATGATGCGAATGAAGAAAGAACGAAATCATGATTCCTAAGACATTACTCTGGCTATCAACAACATTGGCAATAATCTTCTGTATAACAATTATAAAACCTGCCTATGCAGACTTGCCAATCGTTATTCAAAATCTTCAAAATACACCAGCAACATTGTTTGACATCGGCATGAAACAGCTTCGCCGACAAGCTTTAACTGCTGCTACTCGTTTATCTTCGGACGACACACCCAAACCAAGTACACGCGTTTGGTTAAAAAAAGATTCTGGTACGATTGAAATTCTCTTTCTCTTTTCTGCTTCGTCCGATTCCGGTGTCGTACCAACTCAACATTTTTGCGCCCAGTTCCGCGCCATCGCTTTGAAGGAAATATTCCGGATAGGGAGAACGGCATATGATATCGAATTGTCCGATGAAGCACGAATTGCCCGGCGTTTAGGAACATTCTTTTCCAGTGAGCCTGTCAGAGGCTCAAAAGACGCTATTGCAATGGGACAACGTCTTTCAGAATTGACATATCTGGAAGTGAAGATTGAGAACAAAGCACTAGATTTATCGGTTATATGTCGTGATCCAGTGAATACAATCTTTTCCAAGCTTGAGTAGGCGGATGATGAAGCGCAGCAGGTTTTCAGAATAGCCGATTATCGGTATTTTGAAGGAACATCAGGCGGGGGTATCTGCCGTTGATCCGTGCCGCAAATACGGGTTCAGCGACGCGACGTTTTACATCTATGGACTGTTCTCCCTTTGCAAGCTGGAATGTTAAATGGCTTGAGTCTCGTCGATTGCAAACATTTATACGGCGTCATCAATTTCTCGAAGCGCCCAAATGGAGTATCCGCGCACATACGCCTCAACAAATGGCAGGCCTCAAAAGGGCCATTATAAAAAACAGCTTCCGTATGCGCCTGTTCGTCCTTCGCCGCGTAGAAACCCCATATATCGCCAAGAACCGACGCCCCAAACTCGATCCACGAACGATGCTCCGCACGCCTGGCCGCAGCCAGATCGTCGCCATTACGAAATCCGGCAAGGCAATTCGAAAACGCATGTGGCCGGTTTACGCTGCGGCGTTACAAAGCGCCGTCGGGGATAATTTGAGTGATCGCGAAGCGCAGATGCTTGGCGACCTGCTCGGCAACCTTCTCAAATAATCGGGAGGCCAGCTTCTCACCCGCCAATCACGGTGCGCACGATCCACTGGTTCATCTTGTGCACAGCGAATTCCTTTGGCCCGTAAGGCCCCGGCACGCTGGCGAATGATCGCAGGCCCTGTTGCTGCACCGGGCCGATGGCGTTGTCCTCTTCGATCCCGGCAATCCAGCGCTCGAAGTATCTTCCGGAGTCGCTGTCGAAATTGTCGCACGACGCCGTCTGTTCGGGAAAACAGAAGGCCACCCGGACCCGGGTCTGTTCCGGCCCCACGGGATGAAACGTAACACACCACATGGAATCCTGCGTGCAGGCAAACTGGGTGTTGGGATAGAGCATGGTGAAATAGGCGCCATCACTGGCAGGTGGCTCAAGACCGGTAATATGCCTGAACGGCGCAGCCTCGCCGGGCAATACCGAGAGCGACGTTTCCTGTGGAATAAAGATGGCGCACCAATGGCCGTCGGTCTCCACAGGGACGGAATGCTGCTGGCCCAGAGACCCTGCGTGCACGGTGCCTGTATGATATTCTTCCAGTGCGTTCTCGGCCAATACTTTCCAGTTGCACGCAACATCATAGACCTCCCGGCGAACCACACGCATGGCGGCAAAATCGTAACCGCGGAATCGCCCGACAAAATCGCCCAGGTAATCTTCCAGCGCCGGCGCATGCCTGTTTGCGGTAACCCAGAGGAACCCGTTGCAGCTTTCGAGCCTGAGGCCGACCAGTCCCCAGTCTTCCCGCGCGAACCCCGGCATCTCGTCCATTGACGGGGCACCCCTCAGCGCGCCGGTATGGTCGTAGGTCCACGAATGATAAGGGCATACGATGGCCGCGCACCTGCCATGCCCCGCCCCGAGCAGGCGCGCGCCCCGGTGACGGCAGGTGTTGGCAAACGCCCGGAGGGTGTCGTCCCTGCCACGAATAACCATCACCGGCCCCAACACCAGATCGGTGGAGATATACTGCCCGGGATCGGCGATTTCACTTTCGTGCCCGATAAAATGCCAGTTGGGCCGGAAGCACCGCTCTGTTTCGCGCTGATAGAATGCAGGGTCCGTATAGCACCATGCAGGCAAGGTTCGCGCCGCGCCAAAATCCGCCAGCGTCGCCGCGTAGTGTGCCGGGTCGAACAGGTCATCGTGCGCCATCGCGGGCATTTTGCGGTCTCCCTCCCTGTGTTATCCCGGTGTGGTGTTTGCTCACAAAGGTCTTGCAACACTGTGCCATACAACCGTATTTATCTTAAGCTGACCGGCAACAGTACGACGGGATTTCGCATGCCCAAAATGGTTTTTTCAAGACAGTTTGCCGCCGGAGACGAGATCTTCCGGCTGGGTGACCATGCCCGCAATGCCTACATCATCGAGCGCGGGGAAGTCGAAATTTCGCTCCTGCGCGATGGCGAAAAGGTGGTCATCGCGACCCTCGGCCAGGGCGAAATATTCGGTGAAATGTCCATGATTGACGACGCCCCCCGTTCGGCGACGGTAACGGCCGCCGCAGACACCGAAGTGGTCGTCATTCAGCGCTCCCGTTTCCAGCAACCGCTTAAAACCTCTGATCCATTAATGAACATGTTGTTGCGGGTCGTGTTGACCCGGTTCCGCGACGCCCAGCGGCAACTTTCCGGAATGCGCGCCAAATCGGGGGAAATCGACCCGGCCATGGAGGAAATCCGCACCCTCGCCTTCCACCGTATCCAGGTCGAAAAGGATATGCGCCAGGGTCTGGAGGCCGACGAGTTCGAACTGCATTACCAGCCGATCATAAGACTGGAAAGCGGCCTGATCGCCGGTTTTGAGGCGCTGATGCGGTGGCGAAAGAATGATGGCGACATGGTGTCACCCATGGAGTTTATTCCGCTGGCGGAGGAAACCGGGCTGATTGCGGAACTCGGCCGCTGGGCGCTGCGCGTCGCCATACAGGATCATGGCCGGTTCGCGAACCGGTACAGGACCGCATTTCCCGACCTGCCGATGCCGTTCATGAGCGTCAATGTCTCCGGTCTTCAATTATCCGAACTGAGCGAAATTGATCAGTTGGAGGCCATAATCAAGGAAAGCGGTGTTGACCCGGCACACATCAAACTGGAGATCACCGAAACCCTGATGGTGCAGAATCCCGATCATGCCACAAAGGCATTGAATAAAATCAAGGAGTTGGGCGTTTCAATCGCCATCGACGATTTTGGCACCGGGTATTCGAGCCTGAGCTACCTGCATCAGTTCCCCCTGGACACGCTCAAGATCGACCGCGCCTTCGTCAACAACATGGACAAGTCACAAAACAGCGGACGGATCGTCAGCAGCATCGCGCAGCTCGCCCTCGCGATGGAAATGGACATCGTCGCCGAAGGCATCGAGGAAAAACCACAAATGGACGCCTTGCGGGAATTGGGATGCCAGTACGGCCAGGGCTACTACATGGCAAAACCGGCCCCCGCCGACGCGATCATGGAATTGATAGACAGCCGTCCGGGCTGGTAGCCCCGATCAAAGGCCGGGTGGGCCATCGCGACGTTACTGAACGGCATAACCTCCGTGACAGTCCGCAAAGCGCGACCATGCCGCCTCGCCCGCATTTGCGGCTTCCTCGATCAGATCATCTTCGCTGATACCGATAACCTTGCCATCGGCCACAACGATCTGGCCATCCACCATGACCATTTCGATATCTTTCGCATGACCGTGATATATCAGCGTCCTGACCGGATCGTTGAGGGGCGTAAGGCCATAGCGCCGGGTATCAATGATTTGTAGATCGGCTTTCTTGCCGGTTTCCAGTGAACCGATCTCTGCGCCAAGTCCCATGATCTCGGCCGAGTCGATTGTCGCCCGCGCCAGGGCTTCGTCTGACTGGACAACCTTTGGATCGTTTGCCCGGATACGCGCAACGGCAATGCACGAGCGAATAACGTCAAAATAATCCGAGAAGTAGTTATCGATGCCAAGCCCGACCCTGATCCCGCCTGATCGCATACTCGCAACCGGCGCAACGGCGCCGCGAAACTGGTTCATCAGGGGGCAGTGTGCGAGCGAAACACCGGACCGCGCCATCAGGTCAATGTCACCCTTATCAACCATGTAACAGTGAACAGCGATCACGCGCTCATCCAGAAAGCCGTTATCACGGGCAAAACTGAAAACACCCGTTTTGTGAACGTTCTGCACTTCGTCGCATTCACCGACGCCCATATGCATCGACAGGCGTAAATCCATCCGGTCTGCCGTATCGCGCAATGCTCTCAAAAGATCGGACGAAGACGTCGCGGCGGTATTCGCCGCCATAACCGCCTGTAACCTGCCATTGGCGCGGCCATGGATATGCTCGGCAAAGGTTATGGACTGCTCCAGTTGCGAAGCCCGGACCCGTTCATCGAACACCGTTTGTCCCTGGTTCAGATGATCGACACTGATATCACTCGCCATGATGCCCATCTGCGCCCGCATGCCGGTTTTTTCGACGAACGGTGCCGTAATATCGGCATCTTCCTCCATCTGAAGAACCGTGGTGACCCCGCCGCGAAGAAGCTCGGCGGTGGAAAGATTGGCCAGCGCGGCCCGTTCCTCTCGTCGCAAAATCGTGCTCATGGGCACATACAGGCCTTGTATCGCGGTATGTCCGATATCCTCCGCGCGACCGCGAAAGATCGAATACCCAAGATGGTTATGGGTGCTGACGAAGCCGGGCATGACGATCCGTCCCGATGCTTCGATGCGCGTATCAACATTCGGGTTCCGTTGCTCGACAAGATCCGCAGGACCAACGTCTGTAATCCGGTCTTCACGGATGACGATCGCGCCGGTTGGGAATATGCGCTGCTCCCTGTCGACGGTAATAACGGTGGCATCGGTTATGAGTGTGGACATGTCCGGACCCATGGATTGTTCCTGAAACAGACGATAGGAGCCAAATCGATCGGTTAGCAAGCCGAATGACACGGCTTGGTATATGGTGAGCACGGAATGCGGCATGGACAACCAGACAAGGCTCGGCAACCCCACCCGCTTCCCTGCCGCAATCGGGCTGTCGTGATACCTCCGGAAACAGGGTGCGACGCCATGCTTGCCTGACCGACCGCCAGTTCATGGTTGTGCGATTATCGAATGAGACCTTTGCATAAATGGTTTGTGTGTGATTCAAGTATCTCTGGTTGTTTTTAGAGGAGATCAGAGATGTCGCACCGTGAAGTTGGCCAGCTTAGTTTGGCGGACGGTCTGGTTGGCCGTGGCCGGAAGCAGAGTGATC
>JAJFIE010000095.1 GCA_021775275.1 Rhodospirillales bacterium
GGAGGAGTCCGCCAAAAACACCGGAAAACACTGAAAAACAGCCAAAAAGGAAAACATTCCGGCCACAACCGGACCTCCATGACCTAATGTCTTGAGCGGAAAGGCAAAACCTCTTCTCTGTTTTAATTACGCAAAACGCTCCGAATTCTTGACTTTATTCCTAATTCATGATTTAATGTGATCTTATCCATTTTGCTCTTTGACATTGTGAAGATGAAGTCTTCCGCCAAAATCGCGTTGTTGGGCGGAAAAAGATGCTTTCACCACAGCGAGGCGCGACGGTAGGTGATGGTGCGATCCTGGTTTTGGTTATGCCGGGGATGGGGGTTTTACCAGGGTTCGATGGAAACGTCCGTCACGGAACATGTGATGCGAATGTCTACAAATGTAAACAATACAATCGTATGCTAAATACTCTAACCGACTGACCCAAAAGGCATTTTTGGAATTTTCCATAATCCGGGATCAAGGGATGTAGACAAATGTGAACAAATGTCTACATTTTGTTGACCATCAACTACTTAACAGCCCCGTTCGGGAAATCGACTTTGGCGGCGCCCACAAACCGTCGCTGGCGGTCCAGTTCAGCGTCCAGGGCCTGTCGGCGACCCTTTGTCAGCCGGGCGCCCGGTTCCATCCACAGGCCGCTCACCACCAGCGCATCGCGCTCCTTTAAATGCTTCATATCAATGCGGCCGATAAACCGGGCGCCCTCCAGCAGGGGGAACACGTAATATCCGTAGGTGCGTTTGGCGGCGGGCACGAACACCTCGATCCGGTAGTCAAAGCCAAACAGGCGAAGGCATCGCTTGCGGTCGCGGATCAGGGGATCGAACGGCGACAGCACACGCACCCGTTTTGGTGGGTCCGGAATATCTGCGGTGTCGGGTAAATTGTCCGAAGTCTCTACCAGTTCAGGCAAGGCGAATGCCGGGCGGGGCTTGCCGCCATCCCACGGCGTCACGGCGACGCCTGTGAGCTCACCCCGGGCCTGCGATTCACGGCACCACACGGCCGCTTCTTTCGGGGTTATCAAATCCCAGAACGCCGCAATCTCGCCCGAAGTGGCCGTCCCCAGACGGCTCAGGGCCGAATGGCACGCCCACTGGATGAAGCCGCGTTCATCCTCTTTCGCCATGGCGTGATGATCCGGGATCACCCTTGATGACAGGTCGTAGACCTTCTGGAATCCTTCGCGGCGGCAGATGGCCAGTTCCCCGGTGCGCCAGTGAAATTCCAGCGCGGTCTTTTCCGGGTGCCAGTCCCACCACCCGCCGGAAGGCTTTTTGATGCCCTGGCCCAGATCACGGGACATGGTCGGGCCGTTATCACGCACATGGGCAAGCACCTGTTCGAAGGCGTCTTCAAAGCCCTCCCGCCGCCACTTGCGCCAGCGTTCCAGCAAGGATCGCCGTTCCCTCTCGAAGCGGTGCAGCCAGTGCGGATAGAACGCCGTCGGAATGATCGCCGCGTCATGGGTCCAGTGCTCAAACAGCGTGCGGTCCTGTTCCAGCAACCGGGACAGCAGGGCCGGGCGGTAACTCTGATTGCGCGCAAACAGGATCATATGATGGGCGCGGGCCACCGTGTTGATGGAATCCACCTGAACGAAGCCCAGATCGTCGATCAGGGTTTGCAGGCCTGCGCCATCCAGTTTCGCCCGCACAGGCCCGCTTAGCCCCTGGCGCGCCAGAAACAGACGCCGGGCCGTGGCGTTGTCAATTTCATAGGGTGTGGTCACTAATTTGCCTCTTGGCGGAATGATCTGGTTGACGTCGGGACCGCACCATAACAAGTTTGCAACCATCCGTACTATACCAAGGTGTTTCATGGCGTTTTCAGCAGGCCATCTCGAGATATTTTATCGCCCCGTGGTTAATCCGCAGGACGAACAGGTCATGATCTACCGGGCCGTCCCGGTCCTGACCACCGATGACGGAACCATGACCGGCGCCAAGCAGGTGCTGGAACACCACGGCAACCCCATGGACACCGCAGAGCGCAACGCGGAAGTCCTGCAAAGGATCGCCGCCGATCTGGTCGTCGCCCATAACGCCGGAAAAGCCGTTTTCGTAATGTTGCCGGTCAGCGCCCATGCCATGGCGACCAAAGAATCCGCCACTGTCATGGTCAGGACCCTGAAGGACCTGCCGCCGGTCTGCGCGTCGGCCGCCATATCGCACCTGTTTGATCTGCCGGATCGACTGACCTTGGATGTTCTCGATGATGCGGTGGTCCCGCTGCTGATCGCCATCGACAAATTCGTCATCGAACCGCCCGCAGGACTGAAAGATTATTCCGATATCGGCGCCTGCAACGCCCAGGGAGTCGTGCTGGACATGGACCCGGACCAAGGCTCGGGCCTCGATCTCACCAAATTCTGGTCCCGCGCCACACCGCGCCGACTGGGTATGTTTGTCCAGAACGTCGATGATGAAGCCGTGATTTCCATGGCCGCGCGTTACGAAGGTCGCGGCGTTGACGGCCCGGTGTTCGGCAAGTTACTGCCCGAGATTGGCCCGCGCACATCCCGTGCCGGTCTCGGTGCGTTGGGTTAGTCCTCGTCGCGGATCAGGTTCAGGGAAGCTGAGTTCAGACAGTAGCGCAGCCCCGTGGGTTGCGGCCCGTCAGGGAAGACATGGCCCAGATGCGAGTCACACCGCGCACAATGGACCTCGGTGCGACGCATGAACAGACCACGGTCTTCTTCCGTTTCGACCCCCTCCTCGCTCAACGGTGCATAGAAGCTGGGCCAGCCGGTCCCGGAATCAAACTTGGTCTCGG
>JAJFIE010000096.1 GCA_021775275.1 Rhodospirillales bacterium
CCCGTTTACATCCGGATTTTTCTACAATCGATTGAGTTGGCGTTGATCACCGTTTTTTTCTCGTTGCTCGTCTGTTATCCCGCCGCCTATTGGGTGAGCCGTCTGCCCGAGCAGTTCAAGGTTTTTTTCATTTTCCTGATCACGTTGCCATTTTTTGTCAGCCTCATCGTCAGATTGTACGCCTGGATGCTGATTCTGCGGCCATCCGGCTTCATCAATCATATACTTGAAGCCGTTGGTTTCGGAGAGCAGGCACTCGATCTTATGTTTACCCAAACGGCTGTCATCATTGGCCTGGTTTATGTGATGATTCCGTTCATGTTCCTGCCCATTTACGCCAGCATCGAAAAACTCGACATGGCTCTGGTGGAGGCGTCAGGCGACCTGGGCGCCAACAAACTCCAGACCCTTCGCCGCGTTATTATCCCGCTGACTCTGCCCGGCGTCGTCGCCGGGTCAATCATCGTATTCATCCCCAGTTTGGGTAATTTCGTGGTGCCGGACCTGCTTGGCGGAGCCAAGGTGGTGATGATTGGCAATTTGGTCGAACAATCATTTCTGTATGCCCGGAACTGGCCGTTCGGCTCGGCGCTGGCGATGATGATCATGAGTACGGTGCTGATATTTCTACTGATCTATGTGACGCGCATGTCACGTGATCAGGTTGCTGAGAGTATCCGGGGGTAACGGGGTCATGGCGGCAAAAAGATCAGGGTTGCGTTGGCATCGACTATTCAGCGGCATGGGCAGGCGGG
The DNA here is from genome assembly GCA_021775275.1 of Rhodospirillales bacterium. GTDB lineage: Bacteria > Pseudomonadota > Alphaproteobacteria > Rhodospirillales > Casp-alpha2 > JAJFIE01. Next base: position 756 of record JAJFIE010000096.1, read on the forward strand.
CGCTCCTGTTGCACGGCATCGTGTTTTTCCTGTTTATTTACCTGCCGATCATTTTGATTGCGGTGTATTCCTTCAATTCGAACCCCATCAACATGATGGTGTGGAAGGACTTCACCTTTGATTGGTACCGCACCATATTTGGTTTTTCGGCGGCCTTGACCGAAGACACCATGTACGTTGAATCGACGGACCAATTAATCCGCGCCATTCAAAACAGCCTGATCGTTGCAATGACGACGACAACAGTGGCGGTAGTCATGGGGACAGCGACGGCGCTGGCCGTACACCGGTTCCGCTTCCGATTGCAACGGTTCTACCAGGGACTGATGTTCCTGCCGATGATCATGCCAGACATCGTGCTGGGAATTGCGCTGCTAATCTTTTTTGTCGGCTCCGGCATAAAATTGAGCGTCATCACCATCATCATTGGCCACTGCACATTCCTGATCAGTTATGTGTTTATCGTTGTCAGCGCCCGTCTCGCGGGTATGGATAATGCGTTAGAGGAAGCCTCTGCTGATCTTGGAGCGAATGAGTGGGTAACCTTCCGCAAGGTGACGTTGCCACTGATCATGCCCGGTGTGATCGGCGGTGCGCTGCTGGCGTTCATCATCTCCATGGATGACCTGGTCATCACCTATTTCATCGCCGGTGTGGACTCGACAACTCTGCCCGTTTTTATCTACGGCATGATTCGCCGTGGTGTGAAACCAGAAATCAACGCCATTGCAACGTTGATGCTGTTGTTTTCGTTCGTGGTCGCATCGCTCGGCCTTTATTTCCGTTCGCGCAAGAAGTAAGCCCTCGACCTTAAGGAACAAACATGGCTAAACCACGTGCCCGCGATCTGGGCCTCGACTTTCAGGGCGAAACAGGACCCGATAACGCCATCACGGATATCCCCGGCGTTGAAGTAGGTTTTTCGACAATCGTCAAAGGAGGCGGTGAATTGAAGCAGGGTCATGGGCCGGTGCGCACTGGCGTTACCACCATTCTGCCCAGAGGCCATGATCCAGAACCACATCCCGTATGGGCTGGCAGCTACGCGCTGAACGGCAACGGCGAGATGACCGGCACCCACTGGATTCAAGACGGCGGCTATTTCACCGGCCCAGTAAGCATCACCAATACTCACAGCGTCGGCATTATCCATCACGCCGTGGTGCGCTGGATGATCGACACCTATGGCGAGCGGTGGCGGAACGAGCACCTGTGGGCCATGCCCGTGGTGGCCGAAACCTATGACGGCATTCTGAACGATATTAACGGCCTGCACGTCACCGAAACTCATGCACTGGCGGCCCTCAACTCAGCCATGCCAGGACCGGTTATGGAAGGGAACATTGGCGGTGGCACCGGCATGGTCTGCTACGAGTTCAAGGGTGGTACGGGCACGTCATCGCGATGCGTCAACATTGATGGCGAAAACTTCACTGTGGCGGCGTTGGTACAGGCCAATCACGGCCTCAGGCCATGGCTGACCGTCCTAGGCGTTCCCGTCGGGCGCTATCTGACAGATGATACTTTGCTGAGCGCGGCAGAACTTGGTTCCATCATCGTAGTGATGGCGACCGATGCGCCGATGATGCCGCACCAGTTACACCGCGTCGCCAAGCGCGCCGCAATCGGCGTTGGACGTGGTGGCAGCCCCGGCGGTAACAACTCAGGTGATATTTTCCTTGCCTTCAGCACGGCTAACAAGATGCCCATGCCGCAGACATCTGACACCCATCGGTCCTTCAACTACATTAATGATGAGGCTTTCGACCCCATCTATCTGGCCGCTGTCGAAGCGGTTGAGGAGTCTGTGATTAATGCCTTGGTGGCGGCGGACGACACACCGACTGTGCGTCCTCATGGCTTGATATGCCGGGCTATTGATCATGGCGAACTGGTCGAGGTGATGCGTCAATATGGCCGCTGTCGATAGAGATATGGCTTTCCGGTTAATATTCTACCAGGGTAAAGAGGTGCCATCGTAGTTGAGAAATGCGCCTGATTTTTCAGGTCCGCATTGCGCAATGGTGCGTCGGATGCCTTGCACACTGTCGGATGGGGTGACCGGCGCATCCGGCCCGCCCATGTCCGTGACCACCCAACCGGGATGAAAGGCCAGAACGGTGACCCCTCGATCTTTCAAATCAATGGAAAGATTGTAACTCACCATGTTGAGCGCGGTCTTCGACGAGCGGTAAATATACTCATCCCCGCTATCGTAGTGGGTAATGCTGCCCATGTGGCTGGAGATGTTGGCAATGGTTTTGCCTGTGCTGATGGCGATGTTATCAACGAATGCCTCAACCATGCGATAAGGGCCAAACGTATTGGTAATCAACGTCTGCTCCCACGCGGTGTAATCAATGTCACCGAAACTCTGATGATCGCCGCCGCTTACACCGGCATTGTTAACCAGCAGGTCAATAGGCATACCGACAAGGGCAGCTTTCAGCGCCACGATGGATGCCGGATCAGCCACATCGAGGGGATGAATTTCCACACCCAATTGCTGCAATGCGTCCGATTGTTCCGGTGCACGGCAACAGGCCAGCACTCGCCAGCCGTCGGCGGCATACTGACGGGCAAACTCAAGCCCGACGCCGCGGTTGGCTCCTGTTATCAATACGCTCGAGGTCATATGTTCAACACCCCTACCACGGCATGATCTCACCATTGTACCGGACAAATGACCCGGTCTGGCTGGCATCCAGATGTGCGATGACCCGGCGCATACCGGTAATGCTCTCGCCCGGTTGCAGGTCGGCATCAGGGCCGGACATATCCGTAGCCACGTTACCCGGCGTGAAACACATCACCGTAATACCCCGGTCACGCAGATCTGTGGACAGGCCCTTGGTGATCAGGTTCAACGCTGCCTTGGAGGTATCGTAGGGGTAATCCCCGGTATCGCGCGGCCATCCAAAGCAACCATTGCCGCTGGATATATTAACCATGAGCTTCTTCTCACTGGTTGCGACATGATCAACGAACGCTTCGCACATGGCCATGGTCCCGAACACATGGACGCGAAACTGTTCCATCCATTGTTCGTTATTAAAGCGTCCAAAATGTTCGTCTTCGCCGATCCACATTCCCGCATTATTGATTAACAGATCGATAGGCGTATCCTTTAGGATGGTCGCGACCTCGGCGATCTGATCATGGCGCGTCACATCCAGCTTATGAACCGTAACCAAGCCGCCGCTAAGTGCACGCAATGCGCCAGCTTGGGCGGGATCACGCACACAGCCGTGTACCGACCAGCCATCCACGGCATACTGATGGGCAAACTCGAACCCGATACCCCGGCTTGCGCCAGTGATGAGGACCGTCGGCATCTACAGGCAATCCCGTTTGATCGAATGCTTAAAGGTGCGCTCCATGAATGGCTTACCCCGGTCAAATGCCCTGACTGTTCCCGTAAGATAAAAGTATGTCTTGTCCGATGTCATACGGGTTTCCGTTTCCACCCGGGCGTCCCATGCGCCGCGCTTGTAATGCATGCTGCACGTCAATGCGGTGCTGGAAGCCAGCGGGTCATTCCATCCTACCGTGAAGTTCTGCAATTTCGTATAGGCGACCTCGGTCCCGATATCATCGATGATGTGACTGCCATCATCGCGGGTGACCTCAAAACGCGAGATCTGGTCGTCGATTGAATGAACAATCTCGCGGGATTCGTTTTCGGGCGCGGTTGATGTGGTCTTGAGGGCCGAGGCGTATTCAACCGGCGCGAACTTCACGCGCTTGAAATTCTTTTCACTACGCAGCACAGGCATCGTGACGTTTGATCCTGCCGGATCAATGGTCAGAGTTGCCGGTTCGGGTGATGGCCAGACCATGGGCCAGTAACTGGTAGAAATGGCGATGCGCAATCGGTGACCAGCCGGAATACTTTGGGCGACACCCTTCAGTTTGACCTCAACATCATAGAATTCACCCCGTTTCAGGCGGGATGGTCTGGCGTGGCTCTCCCGATGGGCGAGGTTTAACAGGCCGTAGGACACCCGTTCTACGGCCCCGTCCGGATGCACATTGTTCAGCCGCACGGCGACCAGCGCCTGTGGCTTGTCGGAGGCAACCCGCAAATGCACACTACCCTCACCGACGATTGCCAGGGGTTTGCCAAGTGGCGCACCGTCAAAAACCATAGAGCCGGAGTCGTCTTGACGTTGATCCAGTGGCAACTCGGGCGCCGTCTTGCCAAGGCCGTAGGCGCACCATTCGCCACCGGCCAGACCGGTGATCTGCGGCGAACAGATTGTGCGATGATTTCGGCTGGATTTAGCGGCGGCTTTCGTGCTGAGAGCGGTGCCGCTAAAATGCAGGGTTTGCATCTTTATTCCAGATGATGGCCACTTGGGAATCCCCAACCACCGCCCCGAACGCTCATCAAAATGCGGCATCGGTTTTTCGGAGTCCTGCAAGAAAATCCGCATATCAGGGTCTTTATCGACGCCCGTATCGATGTCCTTGAGCCAGTGATCCCACCAGCGTTTACATTCCTGTAGGAATCCGATTGCCGGACCCGGCATGCCCATGTGGGGATACTTGTGACCCCACGGCCCGAGAATACCTTTGCAGGGTGCCTTGAGGTTTTCCACCAGGGCGAATACGGCCGAGGTGTAGCCATCCACCCATCCGGTCGCCGCCAGCACCGGACACTGGATATCATCGAAATTCTCGATGATTGAGCCATGCTGCCAGAATGTATCGCGACGCTGGTGCTCCATCCATTTGGCCGGATAGAGATCCAACCCTTCGAGCCTTTCCCGCCACATGGCGCGCCATTTCCTCTCGCCAACCATCTCCGGGTCGGGTGGCAGGGAACCATAAGTGAAAAACGCACTGCCCCAATCCATGGTGTCATTAAGCAGACAACCACCCATGAGATGAACATCGTCATTATATCGATCCACCGTAGAGCACAGTGTGACAACGGCTTTGAGCGCCGGAGGGCGTCGCGCTGCAACCTGCAATCCGTTGAACCCGCCCCAGGAAATGCCGATCATGCCGACAGCGCCACTGCACCAGGGTTGAGCTGCGAGCCATGCAATGGCTTCGCATGCATCATCCTGTTCGCGCTTGACGTATTCGTCCTCGATCAATCCTTCGGAATCGCCGCTGCCACTGATATCCAGGCGGACCGAGGCATAACCGTTACCGGCGAACCAGTACATGACCTCTTCATCGCGCGCGCGTGTACCGTCACGGCGGCGATACGGGATGTATTCCAGAATGGCCGGAACAGGTATCTTTGCTGCATTTTTGGGAAGAACGATACGTGCGGCCAGTTTACGGCCATCAGACATAGGAATCCATGCCAATTCGATGTTGTCTACTGATTGCCTGTAGTTCCGGATAACCGGCTTTTTCTGCGACATAGCGTCCCCTCCCATTGTTGTTATTCTGTCACCGCCTGATACCTCTTGACGATCTGGCCCATAAGCCTATCCAATACGGGTGCGAAGGGGAAGAGAGCTATTTTTCCTGAACGACAAATCGGGAGACGAATATGGCGGAAGGTTTAAGTACAATCATCAACCTTGAGCGCTACCCCATTGCAGATAGCAATGATCCTGCGTGTACGCAATTGATCGCGTCGCTCCGGGCCGATCTGGATGCCAATCAATTTTGCATTCTGCCGGATTTTATCCATGAATACGTCCGTGATAATCTGGTTCAGGAATTTGACAGTCTGCAAGACGTGGCTTTTGCAAACCGGTCGCATCGCAATTGCTATCTTCAGCGGGAACCTGACCCCGGCATGCCCGATGATCACCCGCGAAATATTTTCTTCGAAGCCTCGTACCGCATGATCGCCAACGATCAGTTTACGGACTCCTCACCACTGAAACAGATTTATTACTGGCAGCCCATGATCAATTTCGTCGCCCAGGTGGTTGGCGCCGAAAAACTCCATGTCAACGAGGACCCGTTTCAGCCGGTCAGCGGCATCTGTTACGGCGATGGAGACCGTTCAGCATGGCATTTCGATTCATGGAATGACTTTACCATGACGCTGATGCTGCAATCCCCGGATGGCGGTGGCGAATTTGAGATCGTGCCGAACATCAGATCAAGGGAAGACCCCAACTACGATG
>JAJFIE010000097.1 GCA_021775275.1 Rhodospirillales bacterium
TTTGGTTCTCCAGGACCGGCGTTTTGGGGCGGCCCAAAGGTCCAGGAGTTTGAGCAGGCATATTGTGATTTTACGGGCAGCAAACATGCCGTAACGGTGAATTCAAATACATCCGGCCTCATTGCAGCAATGGGTGCCATCGGTTTGTCACCCGGCGATGAAGTGATCGTGCCGCCATATACGATGTCAGCAACTGCCATGGCGCCTCTTTTCTATGGCGGAATCCCTGTCTTCGCAGATATCGAAGACGTGACATTTTGTATTGATCCGGCATCAGTAAAGGCGAACATTTCCCCAAAGACACGAGCTGTAATCGCAGTTAACCTTTTTGGACATCCAGCGGCATTAGCCGAACTTCGTGAAATTTGCGACGCCCATAACATTTATCTGATCGAAGACAGTGCGCAGGCTCCACTATCGTTTGAAAACGGCCAGCCTACAGGGACTATTGGTGATATAGGCATATTCAGCCTTAACTACCACAAACACATTCACACCGGTGAAGGTGGCGTATGTATTACGAATGATGAAAGTCTGTGGCGAAGGTTGGCGCTCATCCGCAATCATGGAGAAAATGTCGTTGATTATGTTGGCGAGACTGACCTGACAAACCTCATAGGCATGAACTTGCGCATGACAGAGTTGCAAGCGGCGATAGGGCTAGCCCAGTTGTCATCCATTGAAAAACACGTTTCTGTACGTGAAGATATCGCGAACCAGCTTTCCACGGAATTGAGTGGCCTTGAGGGGATTCAAGTGCCCGTAACTCGCGATGGGTGTCGCCATAATTTTTTTTGCTGGAGTGCACGTTATGATCGACAAGCATTGGGGCTGAGTCGTAAAGTGTTCTGTGATGCGCTGGCGGCAGAGGGTTTCCCCCATCGTGTCGGTTATATGAAACCACTCTATACGTTGCCCGTTTTTCAAGAACGTGTCGCCATTGGGAAGGATGGATTTCCTTTTAACTTGAGCACTCGATCTTATGCCGATGGAATGTGCCCAACTGTTGAACGACTGGAACAGCAGGAACTCATTCTCTATTTGTCATGCCACCATCACCCGAGCCCAAGTCAGCTGGAACGGATGGTTCAGGCTTTTTCCAAAGTTCACTCTGCAATTCCAACACTGAGGTCGCTCGACGAGAGTTGATCTCGCATCGTGATCCAAGTTTATCCCATTTTGTTTGTTTGAGGTAAGAATGACCCGAGTTGTCGCCAGTATCGAGGCCCGTATGGGATCATCCCGGTTTCCTGGAAAGGTTATGGAGGACGTTCATGGGCGGACGGCCATTATGCGCGTCGTAGATCGCTTAAAACTATGTGAGCGATTGGACGATATCATTGTCGCGACCACCACAGACGAAAAGGATGATTTTCTTGTTGAGCACCTGGAATCTGAGGGCGTAAAAACTTTTCGTGGTAGCGAAGATGATGTGCTGCAGCGGGTTGTTGATGCACACCGGATGATGAAAAGTGACGTTATTGTCGAAATTACCGGGGACGCGACATGTACGGACCCCATAGTGGTAGACGTTGCAGTGCAAAATTATGGTCAAAATGACCACGCCGTTGTAACCACATGCCGCAAACGCAGCTACCCTCTTGGAATTGATGCGCAAGTTTTTTCCTTTGAAAACTTGGAATGGGTTTCAAAGAATATTCCTGACGATCCTGTGCATGAACATGTTTCCCTCTATTTCTATGAAAACCCGGACAAGTATCATCTTCACCATTTGGTCGCTCCAGTGTTATCACACGCACCCGACTTGCGATTTGTCCTGGATTATCCTGAAGATCTGATCGTGATAAAAGAGGTGTACGGCAGACTGGAGCCAAAGTACGGAATCCAGTTCGGAACAGAGGAAATCGTCGCGTTGATGAGGGCGGAGCCAGGGATCGCAAAAATTAATGCTGACTGCTATGACAAACCTCTCCGGTAAACCCCCATCATTCCCTTTAAAAACGGTAATTATCGGATTTGGCAAGATTGCCGCTTCGATGGCGGACTGTAATAAAGCGACAAGGTTTTACCCGTCATTCACCCATGCTCAGATATTAGAGGAACATCCTGATTTTGACTGGGTGTCGGTGATCGATGTCGACAAAACGGCACAAGAAATGGCAAGGGCCAGATGGGGCGTCGAAGACGTGGCAAGTGCGGTTGAGCAACTCAACAATGCCGACGACATCGAAGTAGCTGTTCTCGCAACGCCGCCCACACATCGCTTAGAATTTGTGAAATCATTGCCTAATCTAAAGGCTGTCGTAACAGAAAAACCACTTGGTGTGAGCCTGGCTGATGCCACCACTTTTCTAGAGTACTGCGACAACCGAAAAATCCTGGTGCAGGTGAATTATCCTCGTCGTGCGGATGAGCGATTTAGCGACCTTGTGGCAGGGGGCCTCGAAAAACAAATTGGAAAACCTCAAGCAATTTTCGGCATATACGGTAATGGCTTACGCAATAACGGCACCCATATGATTGATGTATGCCGATTGTTATTCGGTGAAATCATGGGTGTGCAGGCGCTTGGTCAGCATGAAGACCATGGGGATTTTCCTATTCTTGGTGATAAGGCGATCGATTTCTTATTGATCCCGCGTTCTGGTGTGGATATTACGGTTCGCGCCGTTGACTTTCGCCACTATCGTGAAAATGGGCTTGATATATGGGGGACCAAGGGACGCTTGTCGATCCTACAGGAGATGACAGACTTTCGGCATTTCAGCCTAGCAGAGTGCCGCATACTTGATGGCGAAAAAGAAATTTCGTCGGATCAAGAAGGGCAACAAATCTATGATGAATCGAGCAGGGCCTATCACAATATCTATGATAACTTGGCCCAATCTTTGGCAACGGGTTGCCACCTCAGTAGCCCTGGCAATAATGCGAAGATAAATGAACAGATTATCGAAGCTATCTCATTGTCCGCAAAAAACGACGGACAACAAATAATGCTACATTAAAGGCCTTCAATGACCGACGTTAACGTGATCATTTTTGCCGATGATGCCGGTTCCGCTAACTATGCAAGTAGCGCGGTTCAGGCTTTGAACAGAATCAGCGCAAATTTTAACATATACGCTGATGGTCCGGGAATAATCCAACTGGACCGGATGGGGGTCGAGTGGGAGCATGCCGCCAACC
>JAJFIE010000098.1 GCA_021775275.1 Rhodospirillales bacterium
CGGCTTTGCGGCCCGCAACCATATGTACAGATAACCATCAAATTCACCCGGGTCGAACCTGTGTCAAATTTACGTGATGGCGATCAAATTTAGTCGATGCAGGATTGCCTCGCCGCTGCCGCCTGCAAGACGGTTGTGGTCCAATTCAGAGGTTTGGAGGGGCTGGTGAGAGTGCGACCAACGGCGTATCTTTAGATCAGAGAGGGGATATCCGTGTATGAAACTGACATTTTTAGGGGCGACGGGAACGGTGACGGGCTCCAAATATCTGTTGGAGCGCGCGGGCAGGAAAATTCTCATTGATTGTGGCCTGTTTCAGGGATTGAAGGAGCTGCGATTACGGAACTGGAAGAAGCTCCCGGCTGATCCGGCTTCCATTGATGCCGTCCTGTTAACCCATGCGCATATCGACCACAGCGGTTATATTCCGCTGCTGGTAAAACGCGGCTTCAAGGGAAACATTTACTGCTCTGCGGCGACATATGATCTCTGCGCCATTCTGCTGCCGGATAGTGGCTACCTTCAGGAAGAAGACGCCAAACGCGCCAACCGTTATGCCTATACCAAACACAAGCCGGCCCTGCCCCTTTACACACGGAAGGATGCGGAGGAATCCCTGAAACAGTTCAAGGTCGTGGATTTTGATAAACCCCACCATCTTGCAGATGATTTAACGTTTGCCCTGGGGCGATCCGGTCACATTCTGGGATCGGCCTTTATCCGGGTCAATGATGGGAAGACATCAATTCTGTTCTCCGGCGATCTCGGGCGCGCGGATGACCCGGTGATGAAACCCCCGGTGCACATGCACAGCGCTGATTATCTGGTGCTGGAATCCACCTACGGTGACAGATTGCACGAGGACAGTGATCCGCTCGACAAAATCGGGGAGATCATCAGGAATACAATGGCGCGGGGCGGGTCTGTCATTATCCCGGCCTTTGCCGTTGGCCGGACCCAAAGCATTCTTTATTACATTCATCAGCTTAAAAAAGCCAAGGCGATACCGGAAGTTACCCCTGTCTTTCTTGACAGCCCCATGGCCATAGATGCGACGCAACTTTTAAACCGGCACAAGAACGATCATCGTCTGTCGAAAAAGCTGTGCGCCGAGGTATGCCGTGTTGCGCAATATGTTCACACGGCGGAAGAATCAAAAGCACTGGACCGTGGCAACGGGTTACCTGCCGTGATCATATCGGCCAGTGGCATGGCCACGGGGGGGCGGATTTTGCACCACTTGAAACATTTCATCGGCGATATGCGTAACACGATACTCTTTACCGGATATCAGGCTGCCGGAACCCGGGGCGCGCGACTTGTGCACGGGGAAGGTGAAATCAAAATTCACGGCCGGATGTGGCCGGTACGGGCGCAGGTGGAAGAATTACACAACACATCCGCCCATGCCGACTACAGCGAAATACTGGATTGGCTGGGGTATTTTCAGACGCCGCCGCGCAAAGTATTTATCACCCATGGTGAACCGGAAGCCGCTTCTTCCCTTAAAATGAAAATAGAGGATCATCTGGGCTGGAATGCCGTGACGCCTGATTATCTGCAGGAGGTGGAACTGTGACGGGAGGTTTCAGACGCCGAGCAGTTTATGGTGAATTTCCGGACTGCCCGAGAGGGCGGCGGATGTCCCCGTGTAGGCGATCCGGCCCTTCTCCAGAATAACACATGTATCGGCAAGCGTGAGCAGTGTGGCCAGGTCTTTATCGACGACCAGCACCGCGATACCGTGTTTCCTGACCGTGCGGATGACCTGCCAGATTTCGCTCCGGACAAGGGGAGCCAGGCCTTCCGTTGCTTCATCAAGAATGAGCAGACGGGGATTGGTGCAAAGCGCCCGCCCGATGGCCAGCATTTGCTGCTCGCCACCGGAAAGCTGGTCTCCCATGTTCGACAGGCGGTCGCGCAATCGTGGGAACAGATCAAGAATGGAGTCAATGCTCCATGGATGAGGGGCGGAGTCCCGCCGGGTTATCGGTGCGGCGATGGCGAGGTTTTCCCGCACGGACAGATCACGGAAAATGCCACGCCCTTCGGGCGCCAGTCCCAGCCCGGCCTGCGCCATATGATGCGGTGGGCAGCCTGTCATATCCACGCCATCAATTTCAACACAGCCCGCAGATGGCGGCGTCAGGCCGAACAGGGTGCGGATCGTCGTTGTTTTGCCCATGCCATTACGGCCGAGCAGGGCCATGCAGGCGCCGGGCTCGATAGCGAGATCGACGCCGTGCAGAATATGACTCTGCCCGTAGTGGGTATGAATGCCTGACAATTTGAGGATTGGCGGCGTCATTTCATCTCACCCAGATAGGCTTGCTGCACGGTTAGATCGGCCCGGACGTCGTCAGGCGATCCGGTTTTCAGAACCTGCCCATCAACCATCACTGTCAGGACATCGGCCAATTCGAACACAGCGTCCATGTCGTGCTCGACCAGGATAATGGTTCGCGACCGGGCAATCTTTTTCAGCAGGTCAACCATGCGACGGGAGTCGCCCGCGCCCATGCCCGCCAGCGGTTCGTCGAGCAATACCACAGACGGGTCTGACGCCAGCACCATGCCGATTTCCAGTTGCCGCTGTTCGCCGTGGCTGAGATTGGTAGCCAGCACGTGGGCGCGGTCTCCAAGGCCGACCTGTTCCAGCGCCTGTCGGGCGACTGTATTGATGTCGCCATACGCCGACGCAGAGCGGACGAACCGCATACCGCCCGAGTGACGGGCCAGCGCCCCGAGGCGGCAGTTTTCGGTGCAGGTCATGTCGCCAATGATGTGGATTTGCTGATAGCTGCGGCCAATGCCCAAATGCGCGATCTGGTGTGGCGTCGATTCCGTAACATCGATATCGCTGAAGAAGATACGGCCCTGCGATGGAATAATCTCACCGGACAGCAGATTGATCAGCGTTGTCTTGCCCGCGCCATTGGGGCCGATGATGGCGTGAATCCGGCCTTTGCCAAACGCCATGGATACATTCTGAACGGCGTGGACGCCGCCGAAATCCCGGGACAGGTTTTCCGTGCGGAGAAGATGCGTGCTCATTCGGGGGCCTCCCCGGTTCGCTTTAAGCGGTTGAGCATCCCGGCGATGCCATGGGGCAGGAACAGGACAACGACGATGATAAAAATTCCGAGGAACAGCATCCAGTGTTCGGTTGCGTCCTGTAGCAGGTCTTGCAGGAATCCCAGGGCGAATGCGCCCATGATGCTGCCGTAGAGCGTGCCCATACCGCCGAGAATAACGGTCATGAGCACCAGTCCGGATTCGTGCCAGCTCAGGTGCGCCGGGCTGATAATGCCGCCATGGGCGGCTTCCAGAAATCCGGCCAATCCGGCGATTGTCCCGGCGATGACAAAGCTGACGAGTTTGTAGCGGTGGGTGTGAAACCCGAGCGACGCTGTGCGCCGTTCGTTGGTCTTGATGGCGCGGAGAACCTGACCGAAGGGTGCATTCAGGATCATACGGAGCA
>JAJFIE010000099.1 GCA_021775275.1 Rhodospirillales bacterium
ATTGTGCCGTATGGCCAACTAACCCGGTTCGTTTGTGAGGTTATTCACCAGCCAGCAAGCGTTAGGGTTGAGGGATAATAGTTGACCCACCGCACCACAAAGAATCATTGAAGGTACACAGATAATGTCATTCATATTTCCGTTGATCGGTGCTGTCGTGGGGGCTGCGGGTGGTTTTACACTCGGTGAGATGGTGCGTGCCGGATATGGTGGCGCAGTCTTCGACATGCGTCTCCCGATATTGTTGGTTGGCGCTGTCCTTGGTTATTTTGTCGGGCGGTTGATCGCCGGAAAGTCGAGTCACAACGAAGAATAAATGTGCGGATGGATGCCTTCGTGCCCGTGACCGACTTAGCTGTGATTATACTGCCAACCCTGCTTTAAACCCTTCAAAGACGGCTTCTTCCGCTGTGCGGGGAGCGAGGCAATCCCCCGCCAGATGACACTCGATTCCAAGTGCTCGGACAAAGTCCTCCAATGGATTGACCGGAGTGTGGCCCTGGCAGAGAACCAATGTATCCACATTCTCACAGATAACCGGTTCACCACTGGTTGTGTGTTGCAGGTAAACTGAATCCTCGTCAGCGCCGAATAGCCGGACGTAGGGGATCATCTCCACCCCCAGTTTGTGAAGGCGCCCAACGCCAGCATCGCGAACGTACATCTGAATGGTCTGTCCCGGCATATAACCATTGATGGCCAGTCGTACCCGGCAGCCTTCCTCCGCCAGTTTTTCCGCAATGCCGATACCGATCCAGTCGGCCCGCCAGTCTGCGACAACGACGGAACCGCCAACGTTGACTACGTTACGCAGGACCTGCCAGGCATCGACCACCTGGCCATCCTCACGGCCTTCAAAGTCCGGCCACCGGGGCTCTGCTCCCGTGGCAAGGATGACCACATCGGGATTGTTCGCGGCGATGACGTCCTCATCAACAGAGGTGTTTTTTCTGACCGAGACGCCCGTCAATTCTATTTCCCGTTCCAGGTTTGTAACAATCCCGCCAAATTCAGTCCGCGTCGGCAGCAACTGCGCCAGCAGGGTTTGTCCACCCAATCGTCCCGACTTTTCAAAAAGAGTAACATTGTGCCCGCGCGCTGCGGCCGTGACGGCTGCCTTCATGCCACCCGGACCGCCACCGACGACCATTATATTCCGGGATGTTGAGGCTTGCGATACGTCGCCATAGCGAACCTCGCGTCCGGATACGGGGTTCTGAATACACGAAATCGGATACCCTTCGTGGAAGTGTCCGATGCAGGCCTGATTGCAACCGATACAGGCGCGAATGTCTTCGGCCTTGCCGCTGTGCGCCTTGTAGGCCATATCCGGGTCGCAAATCATGGCGCGGGTCATACCACAGGCATCGGCATGTCCGTTCGACAGGATTTCCTCGGCGATCTGTGGCTGATTGATTCGACCCGTGACAAACACAGGAATATCAGCACGGGCTTTTATGGCAGCGGCGAAGGGTGCTGTGTACCCTGTGTCGCACGACATGGGCGGTACAATGTGAATAGAGCCGGTGAGGGTGGACGACGAGCCCCCGACGACGCTCAGGTAATCCAGGGCACCATCGCCGGCAAGGGCAGTGCAGATTTCCAGCATATCATCAAGGCTTAAGCCGTCAGGGCTGAGTTCGTTGCCGGAAAGTCGCAGGCCGATGACAAAGTCATCACCGGCCTTTCTTCGGATGTTGTCTGCCGTTTCACGCACGAACCGCAGCCGGTTTTCGAAACTTCCGCCGTACTGGTCGTCACGCACATTGACGCCGGGGTTCAGAAACTGCGCAGGCAGATAACCGTGACTTGCGACAATCTCGACGCCATCGGTTCCAGCTTCCTTCATGCGGCGTCCGGCATTGCCATAGTAATTAATAACTTCCTCAACCAGCCACACAGGCATGGGACGAGGGACCACGTGGAAACGCTCGTTCGGGGTGGGTGAGGCGCTGTAGGAAACAGGTGCGGTACCATCTTCGGAGGCGACGATTTCCCGCCCCGGATGGAATAACTGCGAGATCAGTCCGCAGTCGTAGCCATGCAGCATATCCGCGAGCCGCATGTAACCTGGAATGCAGTCATCCGTATCGACCCGGATCGGGTCGGCAACAAAGACAGCGCCGGGATGCACCAGCGCGACTTCGGTCATGATAAGTCCAGCCCCGCCCTGCGCCCGTGCTTCATGGTAGGCCAACATACGATCACCAATGATCCCATGGTCATTCAGATGCGTCTCGTGGCCGGTAAAAATAATACGGTTTTTTAACGTCAGGTTCCGGACGTTAAGAGGGGAGAATAAATGTGGAAACTGGTCGTGTTGCATGAAAAAAATTCTCCGATCCTGGGAACATGATTACCTTGCTGACGATTTACAAAGATGTACACAGTCAATCGCGAAACGTCACCGGAAACAATGGTATTGATGGAGGAAGCATGAAAATCGGATTCATCGGTTTGGGTAATGTCGGCGGTAAGCTGGCGGGCAGTCTTATTCGTAACGGGTTTGACATCACCGTTCGTGATCTGGACAAGGACGTCGCGCAACGCTTTCTCGACCTAGGTGCGAAATGGGCAGGCAGTCCAAAAGAGATGGCAGAGAACTGCGACGTTGTGATCACATGCCTACCGTCTCCCGCCGCCAGTGCTCAGGTGATGGAAGCCGATGATGGCGTCATCGCTGGTCTGTCCAAAGGTAAGATATGGGCCGAGATGAGCACGACCGATGAGTCCGAGGTAAAACGCCTGGGCGCGCTGGTAAAAGAAAAAGGCGCCGAACCCATCGAATGCCCGGTGTCCGGCGGGTGCCACCGCGCGGCGACTGGCAATATTGCGATCTTTGCCGGATGTTCGCGCCCGACGTTTGAACGGATGCTTCCCTTGCTGACGACCATGGGGCGTCGCATTCTGCACACCGGTGATCTGGGGAGTGCGTCGGTATTGAAGGTCATGACCAACTATCTGGCGACGTTAAACCTGGTCGGCCTCGGTGAAGCCATGATGACGTGCAAGATGGCGGGAATGGATCTGAATACCACGTTCGAGGCCATCAGGATTTCATCCGGCAATTCGTTTGTCCATGAAACGGAAGGGCAGATCATCCTCAATGGAAGCCGTGACATCAACTTCACCATGGATCTGGTGAGTAAAGATATAGGATTGTTCCAGGCCGTAGCGGACCGGCATGATGTGCCGCTGGAGCTTAACCCGATGCTGATTGATATCTTCAAGGACGGCGAAAAGCGTTACGGCCCCCGCGAATGGTCGCCCAATATCGTGAAGCGGATTGAAGAGGCCTGTGGCGCAGAGTTGCTTGCGCCGGGATTTCCTGCCGAGATGGTCGATGATGAGCCGGAGGAGCCTGGTTACGAGGTCATACCGCAAGGCAAGCAGGGATGATGTGTTTTATGAGTAGAGTGAAACAGTTTGGTCGGCGCCTTCCGCAAAGGCCGCTGACTGATCTGCAAGAACCTTTTCATATAGCGCCATGGCATCGGCATCAAACTCTGCTTTTGGCCCCGTGATCGGGATGAAGTTTCCGGTATCGTCTGAACCACGGAGCAACATTGCGTAGTCCCGTTTGGCGATCGTCTGTTCGACCTTTGGAGTGATGTAGCGGATCGCCAGTCCAATGCGGCGATCATTGCTCGTGTTCGCTCCCGATGCATGGAAAAGCCTGCCGTGATGAAGCGACAGTTCCCCCGGCTGCAATTCGACGGAGACAGCGTCCGCTTCGTCTACATCGACGGCGATTTCCTGACCTCTGGTCAACAGGTTGTCGTCGGCGTAGGTGTCTTTGTGGGGCAGGAGGTTTTGCTTGTGGCTGCCCGGAACAAACTGCATGCAACCGCTCTCCGGGGTCGCGGCTGATAGCGCCAGCCAGGCGGTCACTTCGTCGTCTGTCGCCCCGATACCCCAGTAGGTCAGATCCTGATGCCATGAGACAACCTTGTCCGTTGCCGCTTCCTTGGTGAAAAACTCAGCGCTCCAGGCCAAAATATCCGACCCCAGAACTTCCTCAATCACCGCCAGAATGCGTGGATCGCAGGCGAGCTGACAGGCGAATGGCAGCACGATGTGGGCGTTGACGCGGAGGTAATTATTGAGGCCGCGTGGCAAAGAATGCGGATCGGCATAGCGGCGTTCCACGTCTTCCAGCCTTGCGCGCCACTCTTTGGCCTCGTGGGCGTCCATGATCGGAATCGGACAGCAAAATCCATCTCTTTCATAACGCTCGGCAATGGTGTCACTCATGCCTGTAGTTCCTTAACTTGCAGCAACCGACGCAGGGCGTCCCATGCTCCGCCGAATGACGGTGCTCAGGATCCGAAAATTGGTTGCAAATGCTCCGTGTTCGGGTTCGGGAAGCTGGTCGCCCAATTCTTTTTGTAGCGCCGGGAGAGCGTGGAACGGCACCTTGGGGTAGAGGTGGTGTTCAATATGATAATTGATGTGGCAATAAAGGAACCGGCCTAGCCACGTTGTGTCGAATGAGCGACAAGAGCGCCGGATGTCATGTTGGTCTTCCTCCATTTCTGCATGCTGAAGAATGGTGAAAAACTGCATGGATACGCCACCGGCAAGGCGCGGGATGACAAAATAAGTCAGCAGGATATCCCATGCTGCAAAATACCAGGCGCTACCGACCAGGGCCGCATATACCGCAAGGAATATCCGGGAATCCCGACGTAATAGAGGGAGGTCCTGTTGCGGCATGTAGGAGCGGGTAAAGGCATCGTGTATGCCCAGGCCATTCAGGATCATATATTTGAAATCGTACACATACTGACCGAGATTGGATATCTCCAGCAGCCATCTTTGTATGTTCAACGGCGTCTTGAACGGCATCTGGGTGTCGATGCCATTGATCCAGGTGTAGTTATGATGGCGCATGTGTGAGCGGAAGCGATGCGCCGGGTCTTCCAGATAGATCAACGATGAGATCCAGTAAATCGCCGCGTTGAGCCACTTTGTTTTAACAAACGTGCTGTGCGCGCTTTCATGACTGACGGCATAGGCTGGTACTGTCAGTACGGCGCCATAGGCGAACACAGCCAGAATGATCCAGTAAGAACCTTGGGTAAGATAAATCGCATATCCTGTCGTGCCGAGTAGCGCCGCCCAGATCAGCAGATAGCGAATGCCGGGACCATTCTTCAGTTCCATGAGGGAGCGAAGGGCCTTCGGATCAATTGTCACGCCCGATGAAATGGCGTTGGTCGGTTTGATATCGGCCATGACAACAAGACTCTCAGGTACGGTAGTCCGGTTCATCCCTGTCGAGGATTTCCTTGATCGCATCCAGGTGGGCGACGGACATATTCTTATCGCCGGGATAGTCCTGCCACTGTGCGGCGGTTTTTTCTGCCACTTCGTGGGAAAGCACCTTCAACTCCCGCCCTGAGGACAGCGCGGTGATCAACGTCTCGCAGGCGCGTTCGAAGTAATAGAGTTCATCAAATGCATCAGCAACCGTAACACCGGTCGTCAGGACGCCGTGATTTCCCATGAGCAAGATCGGCTTGTTTCCCAGCATTGTCGGCAGCCGTTCGGCTTCGTCACCCAGGCCCATACCATCGAATCCGTTATCTACGGCAATGCGGCCATAGAACCGTGCCGTATTCTGGTCAATCGCTGGCATGGAGGTATCTTTCAGGCATGCAAGCGCAAGGGCGTACTTGGAGTGCACATGCAACAGGCAGCGCGCCTGAGGTACTTTCCGGTGCATGGCGCCATGAATACACCAGGCCGTGTGGTCCGGCGCATTTGGCTGGTCCATGGTGGCGTCATCATTGGCATCAAGCAGGAGCAAATCGCTGGCGCGCATGAGGGCAAAATGCCGACAGTTCGGGTTGATCAGGAATTTTGAGCCGTCGTCGGAAACCGCGAGGCTGAAATGGTTGGCCACGCTTTCATGCATATTCAACCGGGCTGTCCAGCGGAATACCGCCGCAAGGTCCACGCGTTCCTGATAGTAAGGATCGTCTTCAATACCCTTGGCTTTGGGATTGAGGTTGGTGACAGCCATGGTTTTACCCTCCGAAAATCGGTGTGCTCATCAATCAGTTCTCCACTGTCGCTCCAAGTAGGGTCAAAATTCAAACGAGAAATTCATTGTCATGCACATAAGTTTTACTAATAGTGAATTTATTCGTATCGCTGAATAGGGCAAACTGATGGAAATCCGTGAACTTCCGCCTCTGAACTGGCTTCGTTCCTTTGAGGCGGCGGCCCGCCATTTAAGTTTCACGGCGGCCGCTGAGGAATTGTTGATTACCCAGTCAGCGGTGAGCCAGCAGGTTAAGTTACTGGAGCACTTTCTGGGCCAGCCGCTGTTTCTCAGGCGCCCGCGGCGGCTCCAGATGACGGATGTGGCACGAAATTACCTGCCGACGGTGATTAATGCGTTCCGTATTCTGCGCGATGGAACCGGCGAGTTCCTGGCCCCGAGGGAAGAATCCGTTTTGGAAATCAAGGCCAATACGGCATTCAGCGTTTTTTGGCTGTTGCCGAATTTGGGCAAATTTACGGAGGCGTTTCCTGACGTGCGTATACACCTTTCAACCGCATTCTGGAGCAGCGATTTTGCCGGGTCCAATGCCGGTGTTGAAATTCGGTATGGACGCGGAGAATGGGATGACGTATCCGGCACGCGCTTGCGCCAGGAAGTGATCTATCCGGTGTGTGCACCGGAAATCGCCGAGCGTCTGCATTCACCGGATGATTTATTGGATGAGACACGCCTGCATCTCATTCATCTGGCGGATGATTGGGCGTTCTGGGAGAAAAGTGTGGGGCTGCCGAACCGGATCGGAACCGATGGGCACTATTTCAACACCTTCGTTCTGGCGTTGGATATGGCGAAGCGGGGGCAGGGGGTGACCCTCGGTCACGATACCTTGTGTGCGGATTTTCTGGCGAACGGAGACCTGGTGAAGCCCTTCGACCTTCTGGCCGAGGCGCGGGACAATTATTACGCTGTGCTACCACATGGTGAGCGTTCAAGTCCGGAAGCGCGTCTATTCCATAATTGGGTCATCAACCATTTTCCGGGTGCGTGAGTCCGTTCCGGACACAAAAAAACGGCGCACCATCCGGTAACGCCGCATTTCTGTTTTCTGAGTGGTAACTCAGCCGAATACGTTGAGCACCACGGTCAACAGTGCAATAGCGCCAATGAAAGAGCCAAGCACGCGATTGGTGGTTTCCGTTGCGGGGCCGATGATGAACATGATCATTTATCCTTCTGCCAAAATGAAT
Organism: Rhodospirillales bacterium; assembly: GCA_021775275.1. Lineage (GTDB taxonomy): Bacteria > Pseudomonadota > Alphaproteobacteria > Rhodospirillales > Casp-alpha2 > JAJFIE01. The sequence goes on from JAJFIE010000099.1 coordinate 7,261, forward strand.
GGAATGCACATCATTCCGTTGACCTCTATGTAAGTCAGGTCGGTAAATGTCACCAATGGCAAGGTTGCATGCCACCCATGTCATTAATGCAGATTGGCAAAAAGGCTGTTCATCCGGTATTGATGCAAATGCGCTCGGCAAGATTACTCATGAACTGTTCGCATTGTGAAAGTTGGTCCATGGTGATGAATTCATTGGGTTTATGCGCCTGCTCAATGCTGCCCGGGCCACAGATGACGGTGGGAATGCCAACCCGTTCACGGAACAATCCGGCTTCGGTTGCGAACGCCACCTTGATATGATCATTTCGTCCAGCCAGGGACTTCACAAACGTCACAATTTCCTCGTCGGCTGCTATGTTCAGGCCCGGCGCATCGGTGACCTCAACGATATCAATGCCGGTGTCCGGCTGCACAGCCTGCATTCGGGGTTCAAGTTCGGTGCGGGCAAAAGTTTCGATCTCTTCAATAATACTGTCCGGGTCGTGCTCCGCCAGATTGCGGAACTCGAACCTGATGACGCATTCCTTGGGTACAATGTTAAGTGCTGTCCCCCCTTCGATGACCCCTGTGTGGGCCGTTGTATGGGTAACATCATAGGCTTCGTCAAAGGGACCTTCCTTGGCGAACCGATCCGCCATGGATGTCATGTAGGCAATCAACTCGGCAGCGTAGGCAATGGCGTTAACACCTATGGGCGCCAGACTTGAGTGGGCTTCGAACCCCCGGATAGTTGCGCTATAGCTGCGTTTGCCCTTGTGTCCCAGTGCAACGTCCATGCTGGTCGGCTCGCCAACAATGCACATGGCGGGTTTGACGGGCATGTGGTGCATCTTCTCAATTAATGACTGAACGCCAACGCAGCCAATTTCCTCGTCGTAGGAGAACGCCAGATGAACAGGTGTGCTCAGGCCACGCGCCAGGAATTCCGGCGCGTACGCCAGACAGATCGCAATAAACCCCTTCATGTCGCATGTGCCGCGTCCGAAGTATTTTCCATCTTTATTGACCAATGACCATGGGTCTGTATCCCATGCCTGACCATCCACAGGCACCACGTCCGTGTGCCCGGACAGCATGATGCCGGGTTGGTCGGTTGGCCCCAGTGTCGCATAAAGATTGGCCTTGGTGCCGTCATCGTTTGGCACAAGAGTGCTCTCGACGCCCAGGTCATTCAGATGCCCCCGCACAAAATCGATCAACGCCATGTTGGAATTTCTGCTGGTTGTGTCGAAGGCAATAAGTTTTTCAAATAATGACAGGCATTTCGGTTGAGACATCGAGGTGCTCCAGAAAACACAATTGACCATAGAAAGAACATGAGTGAGAGACGGTTACAAGTGCCTGCTGGGCCGTCCGGTTTCGTCGGGCCTGATACGCCATATGTCGGATGCGGAATAT
>JAJFIE010000100.1 GCA_021775275.1 Rhodospirillales bacterium
CATCCTTGCGTAACTGCACCTGTGTTACCACCGACATGCCGTCGGCGGTCAATGCCCGCCCGGGTTCGCACATGAGATAGCAATCGTCCGGCAGATTGAGTGCCCGGGCGCCGTCGTCAATTACCGACAAATAATCCTCCAGCGGTGGTGGTGGCGGAGACGTGTTTGCATACGTCACCGGAAAACCACCACCCACATCCAGGCAATGAATTGGCTCGTTGGTCTGGCTCAGGACTTCGCCAGTCAGCTTGAACGCCGCCTCGTAACCCGATGTGGTCACACATTGCGAGCCCACATGGAAACACAGCCCTGAACGTGCGCCCCGGTCTGTTGCGCTACGCAATAGCTCAACTGCCAGTTCCGCCGATGCGCCAAATTTTTCCGACAGATTAAACGTTGCCTCCTCGGTCGGCGTGGCCAGGCGAACCATCACGATGGGGGCCTCCTTTACGCCGCTCAGGACATCCATGACTTTGTCCAACTCATCCATATGATCGACGACAAAGTGCCGCACACCATGGCGATGATATGCAGTTTCCATGGCCTTCCAGGCCTTAACAGGATGCATGAAATAGGTGTGTGAGTCAGAAAACCGTTTGGAAATAGCGGAAATTTCTCGCAAGGATGCCGTATCGAAATGACGCACCCCGCCAGCATAGATGGCATCTACGGCGGGTTCCAGCGGGTTGGCCTTTAGCGCGTAGAGCACCCGACCCTTGAAGCGCTCGGTGAACCACCGGGCGTTTTCTGTCAGAACATGCGGACGAAAACAGTAAATGCTCTCCTCCGGCACTGTTCGGGCAATCATTTCCTCGGTTGTCTGGTATTGCGCCAGCATGTGAAACAGCCTTCTGACCATGAAACGGGTCTGATTGTATTTAATGAGCTGACCCTAACCCGATGAAAACGGGATTGCGACCCGTAATTTCCCTCATTTACGGTGTTTTGCGCGTCATTCACGGTTGAGAAAAACATAGTTAATTCTTGATTAACACTTGCTTTTTGACCCAATATTGGACTCTTTAGAAGAGTCTGGGTGAGCGCTGGCGTAGAATTCGTACGTTTTCCCGACTGTTGTAATGCGGGCGGTGCAGAATGTAGTGCCCGAAACATGCCGACTACCGGCAAGACCGGGTTGTGGCGATATGGCAGAAACGGCCAAAATCCAGGCGGAAGCGCCTGTGGAAGAGCATGCGGCAGAACTGGCCGAAACGCCGCCTTCCACTGGTGGAACCGCAATACTTCGTGATCGAATTCTGATCGACGGCGGAGCCCCGTTGCCGCATCTGGACTCGCCGACTGCGCATGCCTACACGGCATTTGAGCGCGACGGTGACGATGTCAAGCTCTTCGCCCTTATCTGTATGCCGGGAATGCCTGTGCGAACAGATTTGATGGACAGGTTGGTAGCCTCCGGCGCCAAGGGACTTCTTCCCCTCGTCGAATGGGGCGTAACGGACTGGCCGGCAACCGGTCAACGGGTCATGGCAGTTGTGTTCGAGCAACCGCTTGGAGGACGCCTCTCGGAGGCTCTGGAGTCCAAAAAAACCCGGATCAACGAATATGATGTTGTCCGCCGGATGCTGGAGCCAGCGATATCAGGGATTTCATATCTCGGCGACAGTGGCATACCGCACCGCGCTATCCGTCCCGACAACATGTTTTTCATGGATGAAGATTATCAGGAGCTCGTACTCGGCGACTGCGTAACCACATGTGCCGGATTCGACCAGCCAGTCATCTTCGAGACCATTTCGCGGTCCATGGCGTCGCCTGCCGGACGTGGCATCGGTGATTTACGTGACGATTTATATTCCCTTGGTGTTTCCATGGTGTTCGTCCTGCTCGGCTTCAACCCGATGGCGGATGTGGAGGAACTGAATTTACTATCCATGAAGATTGAACGGGGCAGTTATGCGACCGTATGTGGAAACTCCCGCTTGCCACTTTCGATGATCGAGGTGCTTCGCGGGCTGCTCAATGACGATGAAGACACCCGCTGGACCCAGGAAGAGGTCGAAACATGGATTGCCGGACGCAAACGCACGCCCATTCAACGCCATGGCCTACCCAAGGCCAATGCGCCCTACATGTTCCAGGGGCACCCTCACACCAGCCCTCTGACGCTGGCTTTTGCATTTGCACGCAATCCAAAGGAAGCGCTCCGCACGCTAAAATCCGACGAAACGTTTGATTCGTGGTTACGCAAAAATTTGAACAATGAAGACCTGGCCGTCCGCATGGCGGGGCTCATTGAGCAGGCTGGCATCATGGCGGGCAGCCCGTCCGCCGACGACGAAGCGGTGGTGTCGCGCGCAACCATGTTGCTGGACCCCACCGGCCCGATCCGCTACGGGGACCTGGCGTTCATGCCGGATGCATTAGGTACGGAAATTGCCATTGAAATGCTGATCCGCAACAATATCGAACCCCTCACCGACTTTATTGATCGTGAACTATATGAGCCCTGGTTCAAATCGGATGCCAAGAAGCCCCCGGAAGCGCCGGCATGGCACCGATCCTTCAAACAGTGCCGCAACCATATGAAAATCGAGGATCTGGGGTATGGCATAGAACGCTGTCTTTATGAGTTGAATCCCGGTATTCCCTGCCAGAGTCCGATGATCAAAGATAATTTCGTCGCGGAAGTATCGGAAATGCTGCCAACGCTGGACCGCGCGGCAAACCGGGTGGAACCCGACGCCCGTCCACTTGACCGCCATATTGCCGCATTTATCGCTGCACGCTTCGAAGAAGATATTCATCCTCACCTGAGGGCAATTGCGGCGCCCGAAGAGGAACGCCGGATCATCGGCATATTGAGTCTGCTTGCATTCCTGCAATGGAAATTAAAAACGCCGGCGATACTCGGTCTTGCAAGCTGGCTTGGAGGGCTGCTTGGCCCCGCCATCAATACCTATCACAGCCGTTCGACCCGTCGGGAACTCGAAAAATCGATTCCCCAACTTGTCCGCAAGGGTAGTTTGCCGGAGTTGTTTGATCTGATCGATAATGCGGAACGACGCAGACTTGACGAAGGAGGCTTTCACGAAGCCCAGGCTGAATACATGAAAGACGAGAACGAAGTATTTGAAATCGAAGGCGCAGAAGGCGAGCGCGACAGTTTAATCCTTAAATCTGGTCAGAAAATCACTGCGATGTTAACAATCATGCTCTCCATGACCATTATCTCCATGCTTTTTCTGCTGGATGCCTGGTGAGGTTCTGAAAGAAACACCGATGGCAATGACACCACAAAATACTCAAATGGCCCATACGCCCGCCTCCAATCGGCGGCGCACGACCATGGTGATGTGGGTATCTATTATCGTGGTTGGCTTTCTGATATTCGCGCTCCCTACTGTCATCGTATTCTCTTTCGGCATGCTGCCCTCTTTGGCGGCATATGTTGCTGATCGGTCAAAAGAGAAATATGCGATGTTCTGTGTCGCCAGCATGAACTTCTGTGGCGTTTTCCCGTATTTGATGGACCTATGGTTCGATGGCCATACGATTTATGCGGCAACCAATATCATGGCTGATGTGTTTGCCCTGGTGGTCATGTTCGGGTCAGCCACCGTGGGTTGGATTATTTATTCTGTCGTCCCGCCGGTCATTTCATCCTTCCTCAGCGTGATCGCACAGCAACGCGTTAGTGCATTACGTACACAACAAAAGAAGCTCATAGAGGAATGGGGCGAAGCCGTTGCCAATCAGGCCTCGCCATCGTCCATCGCCGCCGCAACAGCCGCCCAGTCGACTCCGGTTGATCACCCCCCGGCGGGCAACGCCATGCCGCCCGAGACGGCGACCTGATAACGTCTGACAGCCATTCCCATGACAAATTTTATGGGATGTGAATTATTGTAAGCAGTGCATTTCCTTGGCGGCATTACGCACGGACTTCTGAATTTTCTCGAACGCACGAACCTCAATCTGACGCACGCGTTCACGGGAGATGCCGTACTGCTGACTGAGAATCTGTAGTGTGGAAGGGGCCTCCTTCAACCGGCGTTCAACCAGGATATCGCGTTCACGGTCAGACAGGCTGTCGAGCGCTTGCGTCAACAGGGCATTGCGGCCTTTGCCCTCTTCCAGATTACCAATGATGGTTTCCTGATCATCGCCCTCCTCCATGAGCCAGTCCTGCCATTCGCCTTCGCTGTCTTCGCGAAGAGGCGCATTCAAGGACTGATCCGGAGCGGCAAGCCGACGATTCATGGAAATCACATCAACTTCGGAGACTTTGAGTTTCGATGCGACCGTTGTAACGTGCTCCGGCGGTAAATCGCCGTCATCCAGCGCTTTCAGTTGCGCCTTCAGTTTCCGTAAATTGAAGAATAACTTCTTCTGTGATGCCGTGGTGCCGATCTTCACCAGCGACCATGAATGGAGGATGTATTCCTGAATGGCGGCGCGTATCCACCACAT